>JAGRJL010000763.1:980-2453 GCA_020442775.1 Lysobacterales bacterium
GCACTGGCGGTCATCGTGACCGAAGCGGGCGGGGTGATGACCGATCTGGAAGGTCAGGCGCTCAATCTCAAGACTCGCAGCATTGTCGCCGGCTGCCCGGCGATGCACCCGCAAATCCTGGAGGCGCTGCGGGGATGAAGGAACTGCCGAAGATCGTTGACCAACGCTGGGTGGAACCTCGCTTCAAGCTGCGCCAACTGGATCTGGAATTCAGCAATGGCGCCCAGCGTACCTTTGAATGTATTCCCAGTCGCGGCAGCGGTGCGGTAGTGATCGTGCCGCTGGCAGATGCCGATACCGTGCTGCTCAGCGTGGAGTACGCCGCCGGCCTCCATCGTTACGAGCTGGGGCTGCCGCGTGGCCGCATCGACGCCGGCGAGACCCCAGAGCAGGCCGCCGATCGGGAGCTGAAGGAGGAAATCGGCTATGGAGCGCGCACGTTGACCACGCTGCGTTCAGTCACCCTGGCACCCGCCTTCATGGCCCACGAAACCCACGTGGTGGTCGCCGAGGAACTGTTCGAGGAGCGCCTGCCAGGCGATGAGCCCGAACCCATCGAAGTGGTGCCCTGGCGCCTGGACGCGCTGCATGAACTGATCCAGCGCGAGGAATTCAGCGAGGGCCGCGCGATCGCCGCGCTGTTCATCGTGCGCGAGTGGCTGCACAACGAGCGGCGCTGGAAATGAGCAACTACGCGCAGCTGATTGCATCGGCCTGTGCGGTCACCGCCCGCGCGGCCGCGGCGATTCGCGAAATCTACGCGCGCGAGGATCATCAGGTGGAGGCCAAGGCCGACGACAGTCCGCTGACCGCAGCGGATCTGGCCTCGCATCGGATTCTCGTCGAAGGCTTGAGCGCACTGGATCCGACCATTCCGGTGTTGAGTGAAGAGTCCGGGCCGGAGGTGATGGAGCAGCGCCACGGGTGGTCGCGGCTTTGGGTGGTGGACCCGCTGGATGGCACCCGTGAGTTTGTCTCGCGCAACGGTCAGTTTGCGATCTGCGTGGCGTTGATAGAGCAGGGCGAGGCGGTCGCAGGCGTCATTCACCGACCGGTGGGTGATGAGATTTTCCGCGCTGCCCGCGGTGAAGGAGCGGAGAGCGTCATCGGCGGCCAAAGTCGTCCGCTCCGGGTCGCCAATCCAGCGCTTTCGCCACCGCGGGTCGTGGTGAGTCGTTCACACCGCAATCAGGATACCGAAGACTATCTGCAGCGGCTGGGCCCGCATGCGGCGATTTCCGCCGGCAGCGCGATCAAGTTTGCCCGGATCGCCGCTGGCGAGGCCGATCTTTATCCTCGCCTGGGTTTCGGTGGCTTCGAGTGGGACGTGGCAGCCGGGCAGGTGTTGATCGAGGAGGCCGGCGGTCATCTGTACGCCCTCGACGGCCGGGTGCCACGCTACAACAAGCCCGACACCCTGCGTGCCGGGAGCTTTATCGCCTTCGGTCAGCAACAGGCGCGCTGGATGGAATG
>JAGRJL010000764.1 GCA_020442775.1 Lysobacterales bacterium
CGCAGTTGCTCGACCGCATCGCGGTAGGCCTGCTGTTCGCCGCTGAGACGCTCACGCATCTGGTCGCGCCAGAGCTGCGAGCGACCTCGCAGCAGCCGCTGCAGCAGCCAGTCTGCGCGTGCCAACGGCGCCAGACCGGCCTTGGCGGTGGCCAGCCCTACGGCGAAATGCTGCTCCCCCGACTGCGCGCGCAGAAATTGATCGCGCTGCGCCGGACTCATCTGCAGGGTCAGCTGGTCTTCCAGATGGTCGGCACGAAGTACCAGCGAACGCGCGCTCGACCAATCGCCGCGTTCTCCGGCCAGGCGAGCCTGTGCCAGGGTCAGCTCGTATGCCTCCGTCGGCAACTGCGCCTGATTGGCCAGTTGCATCGCTTCCTCAAGCAACTCGGTGGCCTGCGCCGGCAGTCGCGCAGCCAGTGCCTGGCGAGCGCGAATCTGCAGCCCTACCGCGCCCTGTCGCTGGGCTGACGCCAGCGCGCCCCGCAATGCCGCCAGCTGCGCGCCGGCCTCCAAATCGGGGCCGCCCGATGTCGCCCAATAGTATTGCGCCCGCGCGACGGTCAGAGCATCACCCGCATCTGCCGCCACCTGTTGTAGCTGAGCCATCCGGGTTGCGCGTACCGCGGGATCGGTTTCCAGCAATGCCAGTTCCAGCTGCAATCTCACCAATGCTGTCGCCGACGCCTGTTGCGAACCACCGGCTACCGACTCGAGCAGTATCTGTGCGCGCTGTTGCTGACCAAGCGCCAGATGCGTGCGCGCCAGTATTCGAGCCGCCTGAATTTGCCAATTGGCGTTGCCCAGCAGGCCAGCCTCTGCCAGAGCCTCATGCCCGGATGCCAGAGCCTGTTGATATCGACCCAGCCGCGCCTGGGTCTGCGCCAGATGGGCCAGTGCAGCCACTCGTGCCAGCTTGTCGTCATCGCCGGCCTCACCCCCACGAAGGGAAATGGCCTGTTCCAGCGCACGAACTGCCGCATGGCCATCGCCGAGGCTGGTATGGGCAGCGGCCAGATTGATCAGCACCGAGCTTTGATGCTCAACCAGCCCCGCCCGACGATATTGAATCAGGGCGTTGCTCAGGCAGGCCGCGGCAGCTTTCATATCGCCGTTGGCTCGCTGGATCACGCATTGATTGTTGCTGATGATCGCCTGCTGATAGACATCGCCGGCCCGCTCGGCGGCAGCCGCAGCCTCGGCGCTGAGTTCAGTCGCGCGCCGCAACTTGCCCATGCGCATCTGGTTCATGCTGCTGGCATCGAGTACATGGGCCAGGCCCTGATCGGCCTCGGGTTTGCTTCGCAGCAATGCCAGGCTGGCATCGTAGGCCCGTTGGGTCGCATCCCAGTCACTCGAACGCGAGCGCAACTGACCGATGCGGAACCACAGCTCAGCCGGATCCAGCCCGGGGAAGGTCACGCCCTGCGCTTGCTGCAGGCGCTCAATCGTCAAGTCAGTCGCTAGACGCCCGCGGTCCGGAGCAAGCTCGGCGGCACGGCTGAGCGACTCCAGCGCCGACCTGGCGGCGGCGTCAGAGGATTCCAGCCGGTACCAGACGTAGCGGTAAGTCCCACTGGGAGATTGATCCAGCAGCGGCCGAAGGGTCAACTGATCGACGGAAGCAGGCAGATCCCAGGCGACCTGCACCTGATGCCCCCAACGCCGTCCGGGCAAGTTCGCAATCGCATCCGAACCCAGATCCGGGCGCTCGATGACCAGATCAACGCCGTTCTCGGCAACCACCAGGTAGTGATACTGGCGAGGCTCGGGAATGGCAATTTGCAGTTCCTGACCACCGGCAAGGCTGCCGCTCACGAGCTGACCCGGCTCGGCCGCAATTGCCAGCGAAGCCCCTGCAGCAAGGAGCCACAGTGCCCGGGGCGCCCGGCAACCGATCAGCAGTAAGGAACGGACAGTCACCTGCACAGATTGCCGCAACCGGCGGATCTCGGAAAGCCGTCGGTGGCCGACCACACGCAAAACGGTCGCGGCCAGGCACGCCCAATCCTTCGATCAGCACTCGATTCCGGCGACGCCGGGCCGACATCAGCGGCTCTTCAGGGCCGCTTCAGGACGACAACCGTCAATGTAAACATTCATTGCAAGGAGATCACGTCGCTGGAATTCACGCTCGTCGTCTGTCAGCACTCTCGCTATTGACCGGGTTCAGGCGGAAGGACTTCAAATCGATACTCGCCGAGCAGCCGGTTGTCCGATCTGACTGCGACCAGATATTGCCCGGTTGCTGCCGCAGCCAAGGGAAACAGCAGCGTGGGCCCCTCCGCTGACTGCAGCGAATGCAGCGGATAGCGACCGAGCGTTTGCTCCAGCCCACCGCTGATTTCGGCCACCGATCCCGGCGGCCAATCATTGCCATCGGCGGCCAAACTTGGAAGCAGCAGTTGCACCCAGCGCACCGTGTCCGATTGGCGCAACAGCGCAGCTGGCTGGGTCTCGGAACGGGTGGCGCCGAGCCGAAGGATCGCCAGACCCGGCTGGGGAGCAGCAACGGCAAGCAGCTTCGAGCGAGCCTGCTCAAGCTGCGCGCTCAATTCGGACTGCTGCTGCAGGAGCCGACTTTGTACCCACCAGGCAGGCAGCGCGACCAGGGCGGCACCGAGACTGGCAGCCATCGCGTAGGCAAAAACCGGGCTGCGCCAGGGACTGTGCCGGGACTGCAGCTGATCCGGAAACTCCCGACTGAGTTCACTCAGCACGTAGGCCTGTCGGGTCAGCTCCTGCAGCGCCGGATCAGCGATCAGGGCCTGCTCGAAGCGCTCCCGCTGCGCGTCGTCGAGTTGGTCACGAAGATAGGGTTCTATCCAGGATGCCAATTCCGGATCCGGGGGAATGCTGGATGACTTGGAGGAGACGATTTTCATAGAACTGCCGTGTCATTCGCGAGGCTACAAACCCCGACTGCCGGTGGAGCGCTGCTTCTCTCACCCGGTTTGCCGGAGATTGCACTCATTTCAACCATGGTCGCATAAGCTCGGCCAACCGCTGCTTGGCGCGATGCAGGACCCGGTCGAAATGTTCAGCGCTCAGCCCCAGGTCTGCGCAGACTTCGCGCTTGTCCTGCTGCAGCAAGAAATGGCGACGTAACAACTCTCGATCCCGCGCCTGTCCAAGCCAGCCCAGCGCCCGTTGCAGCAGTTGCTCACGCTGATCGCGGTCGCAGTTGGCCAACGGGTCGGCCTTCTCATCGGCAAAGGCGTCCATGCTGTCATCGCTGTAGACAGTCCGGCTTTCCGCCAGCTTGCGCTGGTTGCCGCGCCGGATGAACAGCGCAGTGCGCAGCAGATATCCGTTGATCCGGGCCGGGTCCTCGATCTCGCCGGCGCGCAGGCGGTTGATGGCAACGATCAGCGCCTCCTGAGCCAGATCCTCCGCCTCGTCGCGGCTGCAGCCGCGACGAACCAGAATCATCCACAAGGCGAAACGGGTCAGCCGGACGAACTCGCCTTCCGCCGACCGATCACCGGCGCTGACCCGCCGCGCCACTGCTTCCAGCGCCGCCACCGGATCACCGCCTTGCTCTGCAGAATGGATCAATCGGGCATTCCTTTTTGCCATCTCTCAAACAGCGGTCGCTGGTCGCCCAGCTGAACCACCGCCTGCGCCACCTTCGAAACCTCGTCCGGGTCGTGACTGACGTAGATCATCGGCACCTGCAAATCATCCCTGAGTCGAATCAGATAGGGGAGCAACTGATCGGCATGGGCGCGGTCGATGCTGCTCAGCGGTTCATCAAGAAGCAATAACGCCGGCTGCGCCAACAAGGCTCGCCCAATCGCCACCCGTTGACGCTCGCCGCCGGAAAGGTTGTGTACCGAACGCTGCTGCAGGCTACCCAGGGCCAGCATCTCGACTACCGAACCATAGGCAAACTGACTGCGTGGCGGGGTCGCATAGCGCATGCCGAAGCGCAGATTGCCCTGCACGTCCAGATGCGGGAACAGCCGGGATTCCTGAAAAACGTAGCCGATGCGGCGCTGATGAGGCGGCTTGTTGATCCCCTTGCTGCGCTCGAACCAGGTCTCATCGCCCCAGCGCAAGAAGCCGGCGCTGGGCTCAATAATGCCGGCAATGGCATGCAGCAGGGTACTCTTGCCGGACCCCGACGGCCCGATCAGCGCGGTTACCCTGGCCTCGGTGCTGAGCCTGAGCGCCAGTTCGAACGCCCCTCGACGCAGCCGCAGATCGAGATCCAGCGTCATTCCAGCCGCTGCCGGGAGCGTCGAACCAGGGCTTCGGACAGAAACAGCGCGGCGAAAGACAGGCCGGTCGCCAGCAGCACCATTGGCCACAGCCGATGCTCGCCGCCGGGCACCTGCATCTGATTGTAGATCGACAAGGCTAGGGTCTGGGTCTGCCCCGGAATGCTGGAGACGAAGGTGATGGTGGCGCCGAACTCCCCCAGCGCCTTGGCAAAGGCCAGTACCGCACCAGCAACGATTCCCGGCCAGGCCAGCGGGACCGAAACCCGCAGAAACACCGCCACGGGCGGCGCGCCGAGGCTGGCAGCAGCCTGACGCAGGCCGGCGTCGGTATTCTCGTAGGCGAGCCTGATTGCCCTGACCATCAACGGAAAGGCCATCACCGCCGCGGCCAGCGCGGCACCGGTCCAGCGAAAGGCGAAGACGATACCCAAATGCTGCTCCAGCCATTCGCCGACCAGGCCCCGCCGACCCAGCAACACCAGCAGTAGATAGCCGGTGACCACCGGCGGCATCACCAGCGGCAAATGCACCAGTGCATCAAGCAGGCTGCGGCCGGGCAGCTTGTCGGCAGCCAGCCAGTAGGCGACCACGATCGCGAACGGCAAGCTTGCCAGGGTGGCGACCAGCGCCACCTTCAGGCTCAGTCCCAGTGCAGCCCACTCCGCGGGCCCAAGCAGGCTAGCGTGCGATTCCATGCGCACTTCCTGGGACTCTCGGAGCGACCGGCGGCAAATGCACGGACTGCGACCCGGCCAGCAATTCGAAACCGTGCGCCTCCCAGATCAGCCTGGCGGAAGGCGAGCTGAGGAACTGGAGTAGCCGCCCCACCTCCGGCTCCAGTGTCCTGCCAACCGCGGCGACCGGATAGCGAATGGTCGGGTGGGTTGTCGCGGCGAACCGATAGCAGGTGTGCACCAGCGGATCAGCAATCGCGTCAGAACGGTAAACCAGCGCCGCGGCGACTTCCCCTCGCGCCGCCAGCTTCAGCGCCAGACGCACGTTCTCCACCTCGACCAGACGCCCAGCCACGCCCTCCCAAAGCCCCAGGGCTGACAATGCTGCCTGCCCGTAGCGGCCAGCCGGGACGGTGCGCGGATGGGCCATGGCCAGCTGACCATCTGGGCCAAGCCACTGCGCCAGGGTAGCCGCGAGCAGCGATCCGGATGCGCGCGGCATGCAGTCAGCGGCGGAAACCAGCACCAGTTGATTGGTCAGCAGGTTGATTCGGGTGTCCGCGACCAGCAGCCCGCGCTGCTCCAGATAGTCCATCCAGTCGGGGTCGGCCGAGATCACCAGTTGTGCGGGCGCACCAGCTTCAATCTGTCGCGCCACGGTCGGCGTGCCTGCATAGCTGACCAGCACCACCGTTCCGGTTTCGGTCCGGTAGGCTTCGATCACCGCGTTCAAGCCATCCATCAGGCTGGAAGGCGCCAGAATCAGCGGCGCGGTGGTTGCCGGCAAGGGTACCGCCAGTGCGCAGCCGCAGAGCAGCAATGACACCCATCGCCGGGCAAAGCCGATCATGTCGGAACGCTCCCGCGCAAGGCACGAGCGCGGCCGCGCTGCACGTCCACCCGCGCCAGCAACAGCAGACCGACGATGAAGAATGCCGCGGTCGCCAGCATCGCCTGACGATGGTCGCCAGCCAGCCAGCTAATCAGCCCATAGGCCAACGGGCCAATGATCATCGACAGCTTCACCGCCAGCCCCCACAGCCCGAACACCTCCGCCTGTCGCCCCGCAGGACACAGCCAGCCGACCAGCGCCCGTCCTGCAGACTGCGAGGCGCCCAGACAAAGCCCGGCCAGATTGGCCGCCACCCAAACCACCGCGCGGCTTTCGCTGGCCCACAGCAGACCCAGCGCAACCAGCCACAGAATCAGGCTGAGGCCGAGCCCGAACTTGTGGCCAAAGCGATCCTGGATGCTGCCAAAGGCGAAGGCGCCAACCGCGGCGGTGAGATTGACCACCATGATCAGCATGATGCTGTCGGCTGTGCTGAAGCCCAGCGCCTCCTGGGTGTAGATGGCGGCGACCGTGATCACGGTGCCAACGCCGGCCTGATAGGCAACAATGCAGGCGAGGAAGCGGCGCAGATCGATCAGTCCGTCGGTGCTGACCAGGCTGGCATGGACCTCGCGCCAGGCCGCCTGAAAGGCCCGGTTTGCCGACATTGCCTGCGGTTTTTGGCGCTCGACCAGAAACGCGAATGTGGGAATCGCGGCCAGGGTGAAGGCGACTGCGGTTATCAGCATGGTCTGACCAACCGCCGCCGACCGGGCTGCCTCATCGGCACTCTGGATCCAGTACAGGCATAGCCCGAGGGTCAGCAGACCGCCCACATACCCCAGCGCCCAGCCGTAGCCAGACAGGCGTCCCAGGGCGTGCTCATCCGCCAGTTCCGGTAGAAATGCAGCAATCAGATTCTCTCCGGTACCGAAGGCCGCATTGGAAACCACCACCAGGGTCAGCGCCAGCGCCACGTCACCGGGCCCGCAGCCGGCCAGTCCAGCGGTCGCGCCAACGCAAACGACCGAACTCAGCGCAAGCCAGCGCTTCTTGCTGGCGCGCTGATCGGCCAATGCACCAATCAACGGCGCGCTGAGCATCACCAATACATAGGACAGGGCCAGCGCCGCGGTCCATTGAAAGGTTGCCGAAGCTGCCCCGGCTGCGACGACCGCCACGAAATAGGCGTTGAACACTGCGGTAATCACCACGGTGGTATAGCCCGAGTTGGCAAAGTCGAACATCGCCCAGGCCCAAAGCTCGCGAGTGGCGACCGGCGCAGTGTCGTCCGCATAGTGACGACGGATCGGCCGCCGCGCTGGCGCACCCGAATCAGTCACTGGTCACCAGGGCCTTCGCCAACACCACAAACTGCAGATCTTCGGTTCTCGGTAACCCGAAGCGCTCATCGCCGTAAGGAAAGGGGCGACACTCGCCGGTCGCGCGGTAACCGCGGCGCTGATACCAGGCAATCAGTTCGGAGCGCTGCTGCAGCACCGTCATCTCCACTTCAGTGCAGCTCAAATCCTGCCGCAGCTGGCGCTCGCACTCGGCCAGTATCTTCCGGCCAAGCCCGCCGCCCTGGAGATTGGGCAGCACCGAGAACATGCCGAAGTAACCGATCCCCCCACGCCGCTGAATGTGGGCGCAGCCGACCAGGGTGGCGCCGTCGAAGGCCAGCACCACGCGGCTGTTGTCGGCCTCAATCGATTGGCGCACCCCATCGGCATCGATTCGCTGACCGTCCAGCAGATCGGCCTCGGTGGTCCAGCCCGCCCGGCTGGAGTC
>JAGRJL010000765.1 GCA_020442775.1 Lysobacterales bacterium
ACATGGGCGCAGCGACTCCTCCCGGTCCGATCTGGCTTGCCTATCAGGGGCTGCTCTGCTTCTTGTGCCTGCTCAGCCTGATTGGGGCGCTGCTGGGACGCAGCGGCGACTGGCTGATGCTGTTGATGGTCGCCAACGCGATCTTGGGACTGCATGGCTGGCGTCACCAGATCGGCTATTTCCGCCCCTCGATCTGGCAGGCGTTCTTTGTGCTGGATGCGCTAGCGCTGACCTGCTATGGATGGATTCTGGTCAGCGACGCCGTCGACAGCGAGCCGCCGGAAAGGGTGGCGATGCTGTTGGTGATTGCGGTGGTGTTCGGGCCGATGCTCTACGCGCTCCGGCGCTATGGCTGGCACTGCGGAGAATACTGGGAATAAGGCGATGGCCTGGGCACGCGCCAACTCACCATTCGCGGCCGTATCGTGCTATGCATAGGGCGGCTGGAGCCGCTGGAGCCTTGCGATGTCCCGTCGAGTCCTGATCACCGGTGCCGGCAGCGGCCTCGGTCGCGAGCTGGCGTTGGCCTATGCCCGCCGCGGCGACTGCGTGGCGGTGGTGGATATTCGGTTGGAACGGGCCAACGAAACCTGCGCGCTGCTGGCCGCAGGCGAGCGCCCACATCTGGCCCTGGCCGCCGATGTGGGTTCGGATGCATCGATGCTCGCGCTGCGCGAAAGCATCGAGCAACACTGGGATGGTCTGGAAATCCTGGTAAACAACGCCGGGGTCGCCTCCGGCGGAGCTGTGTGGCAGACCGAGACGCTGGAGTGGGAGCGGGTCAACAACGTCAATCTGATGGGCGTGGTGCGCGGCTGCAATCTGTTCGTGCCGCTGCTGCTTCGGCGCAGCGGGGGACTGGTCATCAATACCGCTTCCTTCGCCGGGCTGGCCGGCGCGCCCGAGTTGGGCGCCTACGGGGTCAGCAAGGCGGCGGTGGTGGCGCTATCCGAAGGACTGCGCGCCGAGCTGCATCCGCACGGTGCGCGGGTGTCGGTGCTCTGCCCCAGCTTTTTCCAGACCCGCCTGACCGAGTCCTGCGCGCCCGGTCAGGAGCGGATTCGCGATCTCGCCGATCGAATGATGAGCAAGGGACCGCTGAGCGCCGAGCAGGTCGCCGCATTCACCATCAAATTCAGCGAGAAGGGCCGCTTTCTGCTGTTGCCCCACCGCGATACCCGCTACCTGTGGTGGCTCAAGCGCCATTGGCCTGGCGCCTACTTCAGCGCGATCCTGCGTTTCGCCAGCCGGGTTCTGGGAGACGAAAAGCCGGGCGCCTGATGCGCCGAAATTACCTGCGCGCTGGTATCGCGGGGCGATGGGTATAGAAGCTGACCACCGCGATATTGTCCGCCGACAGCTCCAGCACCAGTCCCTCACCGCTGCGATCGATGGCATACCAGGC
>JAGRJL010000766.1 GCA_020442775.1 Lysobacterales bacterium
CCTGCTTCGTCAACCTGATCGAGCCCGGCGACAAGGTCATCGTTTGCCAGAACGGCGTTTTCGGTGGGCGCATGGCGGAGAACGTTCGCAGGATCGGTGCTGAGGTGATTGTGGTAGAAGATGCCTGGGGCGAGCCGGTGGATCCGGACAAGGTGCGTGTGGCATTGGCCCAGCACCCGGGCAGCAAGGCGCTGGCTTTTGTCCACGCCGAGACCTCGACCGGGGTCGAGTCGGATGCGGCTACCTTGTGCGCAATGGCGCGAGAGGCTGGAGTGCTGACGATCGTCGATGCGGTAACCAGCCTGGGCGGGATTCCGCTGGAGATCGACCAGTGGGGCGTGGACGCGGTCTATTCCGGTTCACAGAAGTGCCTCTCTGCACCACCGGGACTGTCACCTATCAGTTTCAGCGAACGTGCGGTCACCGCGCTGAAAGCGCGAAAATCGCCGGTTCAAAGCTGGTTTCTGGACCTTTCCCTGGTGATGAACTACTGGGAAGGTGCCGGCGCGCGCAGCTATCACCATACGGCGCCGGTCAACGCGCTCTATGGGCTGCATGAAGCACTGGTGGTGCTGCAGGAGGAGGGGCTGAGCGCCGCCTGGGATCGCCATCGCGCCAATCATCTGCGCTTGCGCGATGGTCTGCAGGCAATGGGTCTGCACCTGCTGGTCGCGGAACGCCATCGACTCCCGCAGCTGAATACGGTGGTAGTACCTGAAGGTGTTGACGAAGCGGCGGTGCGGCGTCGATTGCTGGCCGAACATCAACTGGAAATCGGTGCTGGACTGGGTGCGCTGGCGGGCAAGGTGTGGCGGATCGGGTTGATGGGCGAGAGCAGTCGCCCGGAGAAGGTGGATCGCTGCCTGCAGGCGCTTGCCGAGGTCATGGGTCGCTAGTCGCGTCTCTGGGAGGCACTTGGGCATCGGAGAGACTTCTGCTGCCGCCATGGTCAGTCAAAAGTGCCCGATTGCGTGGTGGCAGCGGGCACGCTGCCCAAAAACCGGAAATGCCCGTGAAGCACGGATGAATCTGCGCCCAAATATGTGAGAGATTCCTCAACAGTGTGGCAAAAGCCCTTGATTTTCAGAGCAAACTAGGGATTACTTAGGGTATTGATGCGCGACTAGCGAGGATCCAGAGTATGTTCGCCTCTCCGAAGGTCCGGGCGATGACGGCTGGTTGTCTCCTGGGGATGTTGGCAAGCGCCGGTCA
>JAGRJL010000767.1:0-1351 GCA_020442775.1 Lysobacterales bacterium
GGCGGGATCATGTGCCAGCCCAGCTGCAGCGGGGACTTCATGGAGGGGACGGTGCTGACGCTGCTGGCCAGCCCCAATGGCGACAGCCGCTTCCAGGGCTGGGGCGGTGACTGCGCCTTCGCCGGCAACAATCCCAGCTGCCAGCTGACCGTGAGCAGCGATCGCACGCTAAGCGCAGCGTTCGGTCTGACCGTCGATCCGGTGTTCGCGGACGACTTTGAGTGAGGACCGTCAATCGGGCTACCCACCGGCTGCCCGATTGGTAGCAGGGGCCAATGTGCCTGGCTTTCGGCGAGTCCCGCGTCGGCCGAGCGGTCGGTGGCGCCGCCTGGCGGCCGCCGACCCGCGAATGCCCCTGAACTGATCCGCTTACCGCGGTTGCGGCTGATCCGGGGCGCGATCGTCGTGCTTGCGCGTACGCGATCCTCGGATCCACTGGCGGATGCGGCGATAAGCTCGCGGCCAATCGTGCTGTCGTTCTGCGCTCCGCGGCTGCAGAATCCCCCAGTCCTGTGCAGTCCGCTCAAAGGCCGGATTCGAATCCATAGCCGAAGATGCCATCGACGAAATGAGTGGCAATGAACTGCGCGTCGAATCGGCCGCCATCGCTGGATTCGGCTCCGAACTGGATCTGAAAGGCGTTGTTGGTCGTCATCCAGGGATTGAAGTAACGCCACTGGCCGCCCAATGGAGCCGGATCACCCTGACTGGCGATGACATCGACACCGCCATCTGCCCTGGCCAGGACCAAAGTCTCGCGAAAGCTGTTGTCAGCAAGCCGCCGCGATGCCCAAAGGATGAGGTTTCCCCCATCATCCAGCGGCCGAAACGGATTCCTGGAAAAGGCCAGGCCAAGCAACTCGCCGTCAAGGAGTTGATCGTAGAACCCGATGGCGCGGCGATAGTGACCGGCAGAGCCCACGAACCAGCCGCCGCCGGTGATTGGTCCGTCCGGGCGATCAGAGGTGTAGGCGTTGAATGCGATCTTGCCGTGCCCGTTGAGCACGGGCGCCCCGCGAAGATCGAAGTAGTAGCCGCCACCTGGTGCTGGATCGCCTTCTCGAATCTGCCAGTCATGCACTCCGTCCCGGCTGAGCATGTGGCCTTCGACGGATCCGGTCGATGCGTAGAAAGCGATCTCGTTGTTGTCGTTGATCGCCGGTACCGGCCCATCCGGGATGAAGGTCCCGTCGGCGTAGCCGCCGGCGTCAGTACCGATATGCAGAAAGCTCTGGTTGCCCGGCGCGGGGTTGCCGGCCGCCACGTACTTGCTGATGACACCATCCTTCCACAGCAGGACATCAGACCCTTGCGCGCCATTGCCGCCGGTGCTCGCCAGGAAGACGATTCG
>JAGRJL010000767.1:1454-1865 GCA_020442775.1 Lysobacterales bacterium
AGGCCGCGAATGGATGAGCCCCCAGCCACATCTGAGTAGAACAACACGTCACCGGCATCATTGACTGCCGGGGCAAAAACGGTCCCCTGGAACAGGCCGGAAAAGGTCCCTCCGACTGGCGTCGGGTCCCCGCAAGTAGCGGTGCTGCCGCTGCCGCCACCAGCACCACAGCCCATGGCGATGAGCTTCAGATCACCAGCGTCGGAATAGAAGACCCCCTGGTTACGCGGCGAACCGGAAACGCCGGCCACAAATGCCGCCCTGCCCTGGCCGTCAACCGTCGCAGGATTGAATACCGCACCGGGATCCAGCGTGCCTGATTCTCCCAGGGGCAGGGCCTGACCAATGTGCGCCAGCGCTGCCCATTGCCCGGCGTCGGGCTGGCCCTTTGCCGCCGCGTCATTGACAGCC
>JAGRJL010000076.1 GCA_020442775.1 Lysobacterales bacterium
CCGCATTCTCCGTCGTCCCAGCCAAAAGCAAGCGGGCGGGACGCCCGCGGTCCACAAGAACGGGCATCGACCTGAACGCCTGGCTGCCCGCCCGATCACGACAAGACCGTCGCTTCGGACACGCGATCCCGCTGACCGCGCTTAGGACCGCGGGCATCGTGCCCGGATCATCCAGGGATCTCGATCCAGAGCACGGCGGCCGGGCCCTACGGGTGCCCTGGTTACCTCGCCCTGCGCTGGGCGACCTTGCTCGTCGCGCTCCGCCTCAGTCGGCTAGTCCGCCACGGCCGCCAGTTCGGCAAGCCCCTGGTCGCGGGTCATCACCGCCCGAAAACCCAACTCGCGCGCGGCCTTGTCGCTTTCGATCGTGCATTCGCGCGACAGCATCGCGGCCGCAAAGGGGGTCAGCGGCGGCTGTCCGCGCAGGCGCAGGGTGCGCCAGAGCAGATCCATCGCGCCGGCCATGCCGCGAATGACCGTGCCGGGCAGCGACCTGCCCGGCGGGGTCACGCCGCGGGTCGCCATCAGCGCGGTCAGAAATTCGCGGTAGGTGGTCTGACCGGGATCAACGATGAAATAGGGCTGTCCGCCGCGACCTGAGTCCAGCGCCAGCGTAGTGGCATGCACCAGGTTGGCAATATGACAGGTGGAGGTGCGATTGCGGCCCTGATCGACCCACCAGTACTGCCCGCTGCGGACCATCTCCAGCAGCTCCGGCAACACCGTCTGATCGCCTGGCCCCCAGACCAAGCGCGGGCGCAGCGACAGGGTCTGCATGGCCTCGCCATTCGCCGCCAGCACCCGCTTTTCGGCCTCGGCCTTGGTCTCGGAATACAGGTAGGGCGTACTCGCGGGATAGGCCTGGCCTTCGTCTATCTGCACCAGCGGTGCGCCGTCAAACAGCGCCGCCTCGGTGCCCATGTGGATGAAGCGCCTCACCCCGGCGGCGCTGGCCGCCTGCAGCAGCTGTTCGGTGCCGACGACGTTGGTGCGCCAGAAATCCTCGCGGCGGCCCCACTGGGCCACATGCGCGGCGCAGTGAACGATGACTTCCACGCCGGTCAGCGTGCTTGCTTCGATTTTCCCCAGCTCGCCGCTGAGCGGCTGCAATCCCGCCTCCGCGACCTTTTCAGCGCTGGCGGCCGAGCGCGCCAGCCCCAGCAACTGGTGCTGCGTGCGCAGCTTCCGGGCGATCGCGCCGCCGACGAAACCGCTGGCTCCGGTGATCAGGATTTTCATCCGCCGACGATGCCAGCATCAGCGATCGCTGTCATCAGCCGGTGCTACCGGTCAAGCGGCCGTGGCCGCTACCGACTGCACTACAATGCCGCGCCCGCATCGAATCCTGGCGACCATGACCGAACTGCTGTTTCCTGCGCCCTCCCAGCCAACGTTGCCGATCGCCAATGACCAACGTCGCTTCCCGGTCCACCGGATCTACTGCGTCGGCCGCAACTACGCCGAGCACGTGCGCGAGATGGGCGGCACCCCGGAGAAGCAGCGGCCGGTATTTTTCGCCAAGCCGGCTGACGCGGTGGTCGAAAGCGGCGCCAGTCTGGACTACCCGCTGGCGACCGCCGATCTGCATCACGAGGTGGAGCTGGTGGTCGCTCTGGCCAGCGGAGGTAGCGAGCTTGATCTTGCGCAGGCGCAGGCCTGTATCGCCGGCTACGCCGTGGGGGTGGATCTGACCCGACGCGATCTGCAGCACCAGGCCAAGAATGCCGGACAGCCCTGGGATACCGCCAAGGGCTTTGATCAATCCGCACCGATCGGCGCCCTCAGTCTGGCGGGACGGTGGACCCCGGCCGGGCAGCGCATCTGCCTGACCGTCGGCGCCGAGCTGCGTCAGGACGGGCGCCTGGACCAGATGATTCTCGCGGTGCCGCAGATCATCGTGGAACTCAGCCAGCTGTTCACCCTGGCCCCCGGCGACCTGATCTTCACCGGCACCCCGCACGGAGTCGCCGCGCTGCAGCGGGGCGATCAGGTTCAGGCCGAGATCGAGGGGCTGCCGCCGCTACATTTCAGCCTGCGGCCTTGACTGTGGGCAGCTATGCGGTCTTCGGCGATCCGATTGCGCAATCGAAATCGCCATGGATTCATCGCCGTTTCGCCGAGTCCCTGGGTCAGCCCATCGACTACCAGGCAATCCACGCGCCAGCCGAACAGTTCGAGCAGCTGCTCGCCGACTTCCGCGCCGACGGCGGCGTGGGCGCCAACATCACCGCGCCGCTGAAGGGCATTGCGGCAACCCTGAGCACCCAGCTGAGCGAGGCGGCGCACCGGGCCCAGGCGGTCAACTGTCTGCGCGCGGGCAACGACGGCAGCTGGTACGGCGACAATACCGACGGGCGCGGACTGATTGCCGATCTGGATCGGCTGCAGATCGGCCTCGACGGCGCGCGTATCCTGATGATCGGCGCCGGCGGTGCGGCCCGCGGCGTGCTCGGCCCGATCCTTCAGCGGCATCCGGAACGTCTGGTACTGGCCAACCGAACTCTGGCGACCGCCCAGCATGTCGCCGGCCATCTGATCAATCTGGGCAACATCGAACCGGTGGAACTGAGCAATCTGGCGACCCTCGGTCAGTTCGATCTGCTGATTCACGCCAGCGCGGCCGGTTTGGGTGGCACCGGGGTATCGCTGCCCCCAGCCCTGGTGGACCCGCACTCGCGCGCCTACGATCTGAGTTATGGCGCCGCCGCCGGGCCCTTTCTGCAAGCCGCCGGGGAAGTCGGAATCGCTCCCGAGCACCGCCATGACGGTCTCGGCATGCTGGTGGAACAAGCCGCCGAGAGCTATCTGATCTGGCGCGGCCAGCGCCCGGCGACCGACGCAGTGCTGGCCGAACTGCGAACGCTGTTGGACACCTAGGCGGTGGCGCAGGAGCTACCCATCGCGACCAGGATCGATCTCGCCGGCGAACCGCCACTGCCCACATCAGGCTGTCGCCCCGGCTGCGCGGCCTGCTGCATCGCGCCCTCGATCAGCACCCCGATGCCGAAGATGCCCCAAGGCAAGCCAGCCGGGGTCGCCTGCCTGCATCTGGATGCCGCGCTGCGCTGCGAGCTGTTCGGCAGCCCCGAGCGTCCCGCCGTGTGTGCGCGCCTGCGTCCCCAACCGGAAATGTGCGGTAGCAGCCAGGCCCAGGCTCTGGCCTATCTGAACCAGCTGGAGCAGCAGACTCGATCAACGGGCGAATAGTGCACGCACCCGGGAACGCTCATCGCGCTGGCGCCGTAGATCGCATGGGTGCATGCTTGGGGCCAGTGGTTGTGGAGCAGATCCCATGCACCGAACCGTGATGGCGCGTTTTCTGATCAGCCTGTGCATGCTGGCTGCTGTTGCTGCGTGCAATAGCTTCCAGGGCGTGCAGGTGGTGGTCGATGAAGACGCGGTATCAAGCGCTGAATTCAGACTCGATTGAGCCAGTAGCCCACGCGCCGCCGAAGCGCGCTTGTTGGGCACAAAAAGAATTCCGCTAATGCTACAGCCAGGGCCAGTTGCTCGGGTGCTTCCGCAGTGGGCGGCTGACACGCTCAGGCTTCGAATGGCAGTGATCTTCGGCCAGATCTTGATCGACCGGAGAACAGTCGTTAGCGGTTATGGGGGATGCCGGCGTCTGAATCACCGGTTCCACAGGCTCGGCATTGCCGCGCCACTGCCAGCCCAGCAGGCTGAAGGCCATGATCAACAAGAACAGTGACGACCAGCCTCGGGTCGGTCCGCGTTCTGCGCCCGTGCGCGTTGTCGACGGCGTACACCTGAACACTTGCGTGCCCCTGACAGGTGAACTGGAAGAGTCGTCCTTGCCTCGCGTTCAATCCTTTCACAGCACTATAACAGATGATCACATTTTGTCATTTCCATTCATACATTGCGCAAGATCCGCTCGTCGGCGCAGGGAGTAGGCGCCAGATCGACCCTCGGTCAGCGACCCAGGTCCGCGCACAACGATGAATGACCATCTCAGTAGGACCGGATCCATGCCAGATATTGAAGTTCTCGGGGGAAATGGTGGCCCACCATCAATCACATTAATCCGTCAAGTTATTGAACTTGGAAAAAATGTTCTCCAAATACGGAACAACCTACTCACTATCGTACTCACTTTTCATCTCGTTGCTCTCGCTCTGCTGGCAGGATGTATTTCCGCAGGCATCTGTGAAGCAAGAAGCAAGATTGTCGTCACTGTTCGGGGTGCCCTGGCTGGATGAAGTCGATTCGGATCTGCCGGCTCGACAGACCAAGTGCGCCAAGCAGGCTCGACTATTCAGCTTCAACGTCGCAATATCTCCGTAGTTGGCAATCAGGAATAGTGATCGTGTTACAACGGCTTGAATTGGTGTTGGATGATGTGGTCGACGGGCTCCCCGTCGGTCCGTCGTCGATGCCTGCGGGTATGCTTGCCGTGTTTCACGACCAGGTCGCGCGATTCCTGAAAGGCAACCACACGGATGTCAATTTGGACGCGGTTCGTGTGGCGATTGAAGCCGGCTCCTACAAGCTCATCGTGCCCATGTTGGCGATGGTCGCCGGCCTGGCCTCAGATTTAGCCTTGCTGGGCAGCGGCAACCTCGATGACATGGACGCCAAGCGGGCGCTGGTGGTTGAAGAGTGGCAAAAGGCCGCGCGGTTAAATGCGAAGCGCCGCTATCGTCTAGCCGTCGATGGAATGGTGCCGGTGCAGATCCATGCCGGCAGTGACTTTGTGCGCCACGACAGAAGCGTCTGGGTGAACGTTGAGCGGTATCTTCAGGGGCAGGTCATCGACCTCGGTGGGAAGAAGCCCAATCTGCATTTGCAGTTGGCCGACGGCACCATGATTAAGGTCGCTACTAGTGAGGACCAGGTGCTAAGCGAGGATCAGAATCTGGTTTACCGTTCGGCTGTTCTGCGGGTGCGGGCAGAGGAGGAGATCGCGGCACGAAAGCTCCGAAACGTGCATCTGATTGAGTTCGTTCATCCGCAGGGCAGCTTCGACGCTGAGGCCTTTGCTGCGATGGTGGCTAAAGGGCGCAAAGCTTGGGCCGACGTGCCGAACGCCTCCGATTGGGTCGAGGAGCAGCGGGGCGCCGCATGACCACGGCCTTCCTGCTCGACACCAGTTTTCTCATCACGCTGGTGGACGACAGGCGGCCCCGACACGACGTGGCAAGAAAGTATTTCGAGCAAGCACTCGCGAACGGCGCCGTTATGTTTGTCTCATCGCTTGCGCTCGCCGAATTCGCGAGGAAGCAAGCCGTCACGGATCTGCCGCTGAGTGCGCTCCGTGTCTTACCCTTCAATATCGACCACGCTATTGCTTCGGGCGGCCTAGCATCAGCCATGATGCCACTGCGTGACCCGGATGACGAGCGCGCAACCGTACTAACCGACTTGAAGCTCATCGCCCAGGCCGATTGCGAACGAATCCCACACATTCTTACCGAAGATCGCAGGACCCTTGCCAAGTACGTTGATCGAGCCCGCACCGAAGGCGTGAGTCAGTGCCGGGCCGTGGTGCTCGCCGACGGCTTCGATTCTTGCTGGTTCAATGACGGTCAGACGACGCTTCCATTGACTTGAAGTGCGAAGGGGAGGGGTGGAGTAGCATGCTGTGACCACGCCGCTTTCGGCGCCCGATCAAGCGGTCCAAGACGCCGCCATCAAGTTCGCCAGGGCAAACAAGAGGTCAATCATTGATCGATTGGCCGATCCGGCCGAGCACCCGCCCGAGCTAGAGCCGGTAGCCGTGTTCATGGCTGGATCGCCCGGAGCGGGAAAGACGGAGGCTTCGATCGAACTGCTTGCAGAGTTCGCCGACTCAAACGTCGTTCGGATCGACCCCGATGAGCTGCGAGGCGAGTTTCCAGGCTACACCGGAGACAACTCGTGGTTGTTTCAGCCCGCGGTTTCAATCTTGGTCGACCACTTGCTTGATCGTGTTTTCAAGCAGAAGAATTCGTTCTTGTTGGATGGCACTCTCTCAAACCTTGCAGTTGCGCGAAGGAACATCCAACGCTCACTGCGGCACAACCGATTCGTGCAGATCCTCTACGTGTACCAGCAACCAATGCAGGCGTGGGAATTCGTAAAGGCTCGTGAGATTTCAGAAGGTCGTCGCATCCGCGGTAGTGATTTCGTTGATCAGTATTTTGCAGCACGCAACGTGGTCAACGCGCTCAAGGCTGAGTTCGGTCGGAAGATCAAGGTCGATCTGCTCTTGAAGAACATGGACAACTCCGATCGCAAGTACCATGCGGGCGTTCAGAACATCGACCACCATATCCCTGAACAATTTACGCGAAGGTATGTTGAAAGCTGGGTTGCTATGTCAACATAGATGTTATGAAACTCTTCATCAAACCTAGGGGCATTGGGCCAACATCGTTCTCGGAATTCATCCGCAAGGCGCCCTCGGCCAAAAAAAAGCGGTTGTACGCAACCGTGATCGAGCGCGCTACGGATCGCCAGCGGTCTGTCGTAGCTAGCTTTGGCACGCCCTTGGTTTCCATCAAGAAGGTGACTACCGACTAGTCGGACGTAATTCGGTTTCGCCGGTAACTCGTGCATGCACGAAGCTGAAGCCCGAGCCCAAAACATTGGCCGCCCTCAAGGCGGCGGGATCGGGTGGCAGGCGGCCGTCGGGTGCTGCGCAAGCGACAATGCGAGAGTTCACCGGGTCGGCTGCAGGGCAACGAAAAGCGCGGCAGAGCCGAGATCTCCTGGCCTACCGCAACACCAAGCTAGCGGTGATCGAGCACAAGGCCCGGGACAGCCACACTGCGAGGGCGTAGGGCAGGCAAAGCGTTGCGCGGCCAAGTTGGCGGTGCGCTTTGCCTACGCGACCAACGGTCGGGCGATCTGTCGCATCGAAACGCAGACGGGCGCGGAAGGCGAGGTAGAGGGGTACCCCGGCCCACAACCGCTGAGGGGTCTGACCTTCGCCGAAGCCAATATCTGATGGGTGCCCAACTCTTGGGCACCGAAATCCAGTCACGCTCTTCGAAGAAAAAGGGCTGGGTGAGTATCCGGCAGCCGATCTCAAAGTCAGCGCGGTCTTGCGGATCTGCGCGTCTGTAGCGCGCGATCCTGGCCGCATCTGCTGCGCCGATCTGGCCCCGTTCGCCTGGCCGAAGGCCTCCAGGCCAAGGTCCAGGGAGCTTGTTGGCGTAGGCGAAGATCCCTCCCCCAACGATGACCTTGCGCGGCGCGTGAAGCTTGAAGAGAAACAACTCGCTCGGCGACAGAGCACGAAAATTCGCCGCTGAAGGGGCCCAAAAGTTGACCTCACATAGATCGGGCATCTGCCGCAACTGATCGAACCAATCGCTGTCGGTGACCGCTACGACCATCTTGATGGACACGCAAGCCTCCTTGAGTCCGACGCCGTGCTACTACCCTTCACAAGCAGCTCCTGGCGGCCTGCCTTGCCTCAGATTCTCAAGGCCGCCCCGCTCTACCTGCACCCAACCCCTTCCGTTGCATCACCAACAGCTCGAACACCAACCGCTGAAATCCGGCGGCCAGTTCCCGGTCGTTCAAGTACTGCATCATCTGCTTCTGGTGCGCCTCGCTGCTGGCCATCACAGCGTCGTCCATGGCGACGCCGAAGTCGCCAAGCATCGCCTGCTCGGCGGAGTTGTTGTCGACCTGCTGGATGACGCGCTCGTTCTCTCCGACCTTGTCGCGGATGGTGTAGGCGTAGTTGAGCAGGTCCTGATCCGTGAGCCCATCGGTGACGAACAGCTCGTTCAGCCGACTGATGATCTGCGACAGGAACTCCTCCTTCTTGTCCCTGGCCTTGCCGGATCCCAGCTCCGAAGCCGGATACAAGCCTTCTGCCTCTTTGACCATGCGCAGATCCTGCTGCTTGATCTTCGAGAGCCGGTAGTGGCTCAGCTCCACCGAGCTCAGATCGATTGGATCGTCGTCGTCTTCGGCCTTCTCGCGCAGCAGCGGGGCGAGGTGGCGGGCGTAGAGGCTGAGGCGTTCCAGGTCGGGGCTGTCGTAGTCGACGATCTGGGCCATGAACTCGTAGTAGCGGGTGAAGGCCATCAGGTCGGCCTTGAACAGGCCCAGCCGGTCCAACTCTTCCTTGGCGCCCTTCATCTCGCCTTCGGCATTGCCGATCAGCACGGCGTCGCCGGTCTGTTTGGCGCGTTCGAACAGCTCCTTGTGGCGGGAGTGGGCGGACTTGGCCTCCGCGAATCGGCTGCGCCAGCGCTGCACGGCGGGTTCGCAGATGTTGCGGATGGCGGCGTTGCTCTTGCTGCTGGTGTAGTAGATCTCGGCAAATTGCACCACTTCAGTCCACAGGAAGATCCCGCTGGCGCGCAGCTTCTCGTAGAGATCCCAGATCAGATTGGGATCGGAGACGTCGATCAGCTGCGCGGTCTGGTAGTACTCCTGGAAGGCTGCCAGCACCGCTTCGGGGTCGTTGAAGAAGTCCAGCACGTAGGTCTCGACCTTGCCCGCATAGGTGCGGTTCAAGCGCGACAGGGTCTGCACGCAATCCACGCCACCGAGCTTCTTGTCGACGTACATCGCGCACAGTTTGGGCTGGTCGAAGCCGGTCTGGAACTTGTTGGCGACGATCATCAGCTGGTAGCTGTCCCGGTCGAAGGCCTTGCGCATGTCGCGGCCCTTCAGGTCCAGATTCATGTTCGATTCGGTGAACTTCTCGCCGAGCAGCCCTTCGGCGTGCGGATCACTGGCGCTGAAGCTGACTTCGCCGGAGAAGGCGACCATCGCCCGCATGCCCTGGTAGCCCTTGCCGGCAACGTACTTGTCAAACTCCAGCTTGTAGCGCACCGCCTCCTTGCGCGTGCCGGTCACCACCATCGCGCGGGCCTGACCGCCGAGCAGGCCCATCACCGTGCCGCGGTAGTGCTCGACGATCACCATCACCTTTTGAGCGATGTTGTAGTCGTGCAGCCGCACCCACTGGCCGAGCTTTACACGCGCCTTCTTCGCGTCGACTTCGGTATCGGTGGCGGCGACCTTCTGCGCCAGCTGGTAGGCCACCTTGTAGCTGGTGTAGTTCTTCAGCACGTCGAGGATGTAACCCTCCTCGATCGCCTGACGCATGCTGTAGACGTGGAAGGGCTGCGGCTTGTTGGTCTTAGACGGCGGCAGCGTGGGATCGGGCAAGCGGCCGAACAGCTCCAGGGTCTTCGCTTTCGGGGTCGCGGTGAACGCGTAGTAGCTCAAATTGGAGGCCTTGCCGCGCGCCGCCACCGCCGCGGCGATCATGTCCTCGCCGCTGGGTGGCTCCTCGTCGTCGCGGGCATCGGCGACCAGCACTTCCTTGAGCTTGCGCGCGGTGGCGCCGGTCTGCGAGGAGTGCGCCTCGTCGGCGATGATCGCGTAGCGCCGCTCCTTCAGGCTGACGCTGTCCTCGATGGCCTTGAGCACGAAAGGAAAGGTCTGGATGGTGACGATGACGATGGGCTGGCTCAGGGTCAGCGCCTCGGCCAGTTTTTCACTCTTGGCGCCCTGCCCTTCCTCGTTGTTGATCCGCCCGACCACCCCGTCGGCATGCTCGAACTGGTAGATGGTGTCCTGCAGCTGGCTGTCGAGCACGGTGCGGTCGGTGACCACGACCACCGAGTGGAAGACCTTCTCGCCGGCCTCGTCGTGCAGTGCGGAGAGCTGGTGCGCGGTCCAGGCGATGGAGTTGGACTTGCCCGAGCCGGCGCTGTGCTGGGCCAGGTATTTGTGGCCGGGGCCTTCGCGACGGCTGGCGTCTATCAGCCGGGTGACCAGATCCCACTGGTGATAGCGCGGGAAGATCAGCGTCTCGATCTTGGTCTTGCGCCCTTCCCAGTCCTCGACCGTCTTGATCTCCAGATGGATGAAGCGGCCGATGATCTGCAGCAGATTGGCCGGCGCCAGCACCTCGGTCCACAGATAGCTGGTGGCGTAGCGATGCAGATCCTCGGGCACATCGTTGCCAGCGCCGCCTTCGGCGGTTCCGCGATTGAAGGGCAGAAAGCGAGTGTCAGCACCGGCCAGCTTAGTGGTCATCTGCACCGCGTACTGGCTCACCGCGAAATGCACCAGCGCGCCGCGCTTGAAGCTCAGCAGCGGCTCGGGCTTGTTGGTCGCCGGGTCCTTGGGCAGTCGGGTACGCTGGTACTGCTTTACCGCGTTGTCGACGGCCTGCTTGAAGTCGCTCTTCAGCTCCATCGTCACCACGGGTATGCCGTTGACGAAGAGCACCAGATCGATCCGCCAGGCCTTGGCCCGGGCGCCGGTCTCGGCGAAATGCGCGTCGGTCGCGTACGGGCTGTAGACCAGCTCCGGCACCAGCCGCAGGACGTTGCCCTCGTACATGACCAGCGTGTCCGGATTCAGCTGGTGATCGGGGCGGAACTGGCACAGCTTGAAGGACACCGACTTGTCGCGCAGATCATGCCGCAACACCCCCAGCGTGCCAAAGCTGCGCAGCGACTTGTCGGTGGCCTGCGGGTCGGCCTTGGCCAGCTGGGCGGTCAGCTTGGCAATGAAGGCCTGCTCGGGCTGATTCGGATACAGCTCCGCGTATTTCTTCCAGGCCTCGGGCTGGGTGCTGCGCACAAAAGCCAGGCAGTCCTCGGTGTACAGCGCCCGCTCGCGGTCATAGCGTGCCGGATCGCCCAGCTGCCAGCCGCCCGCGATCATCTGCTTGATGATGTCCTGCTGGAAGGCGGCTTCTTTGGCGTCGGCGCTCATCCGGGTCGTCCTTGATTGTGGCGCGCGGGAGTGGATCGGAGTCTAGCCCAGCCGACTATGTACTGTTCCGCGGGTGTGCTTTCTCCCACCGCGATCAACGCGGTTCGTGCCTCACCGGCACCCTACGCGGGCCGATTCTGCTCCGAAGTCATAGCCCTTCAATCAGGTCGCCAAGATCCTGTGCGATGGCGCCCGCCTCGGAGATCAATGCGCGCGTTTGGTCGTCAAGCTTGGGGGCGATGGCGACGCGCTCGATCTTCCAGTCGCGATAGGCGCCTTTGGTCGCCAGGAAGCGGTCCACGTGGCGCTGCAGCGACGGCATATCCGTGACCAGCTTGCTGGCGTTGCGCTTGCAGCTACCAAAACGAATCACCCGATCGTCGGCATTCACGGCGACCAGATCGATTTCCGTGTCGCCACGATCCCAATAGCCGTCTATTCGCTCCGTCAGAGCAAAATCACCGATGCCGCGGCGGCTCCGCTCTTCGTAGAGCTGACCCGCAAGGCGCTCCAGCGAATGTCCCTCGACCTCCACAAGCCCGGCATCGGCGCGCTCGACCAACAGCGCCTCTGGACGGAAATTGATTGACGAGATCGGGCTCTGCAGGGCGGCCAGCCAGCTGCGCAGGAAGTTGTCGCGCAGGTAGTAGCGGCCGCTGCGCGCTTTGCGCTGGGCGAATACGGGGAGTCGTCGCTCCAGCATCTGGTAACGGTCGATCAGTATCTTGATGTAGCCACCGGCCTGCTCGGCCGTGCTTGGACTGACTTCGCGGACGTACGCCTCGATGTCGGCCTGCGAACACCCGGGATGACGCGCGACATATTTGAGGACGACGTCGTAGCGACCACGCAGCTCGCTCAGAAACCAGTTGTCAGCCTCGCTGCGCAGTGGCGACGATGAGCGGAAGAACATTTTGGTGAGCAGATCCTCGCGGTCAGCGGCCAGGACACCCTGTTCGAAGGCATCGCGATAAAACTTCGGCACGCCCTCGAACAGGCTCCAAAGGAACAGCAATCGATGCGCGTCGCGGTCGGCATGGGCATCCAGCAATTCCAAAAGGGAGGCGATGTCCAGATGCTGCAGCTCCAGCTGATCGGTGACCCGGTTGTAAAGCGGCGCATCGCGGTCTTCCAGCAACGCCACCAGCTCGGCGTGCAACGAACCCAGGACGATCAAGCCACCCGGCACACTGTCGGCGCGCGCCGCCAAACGGTCAGCGACCGCTTGCAGGTGCGAGGTGAATTCCTGCAGATGCTTGCGACTGAAGTACTGAAACTCGTCGAGAGCGACGACGTAGCCGGCCAGGGCCAGTTGCTCCACCGTTCGCGCCATCGCCAGCAGCGAATCCGGTCGGGCAAAGCGCTCCAGCGGCAGCTCGAAGGTGTCCATGGCGTCGTGCACGGCAGACAGCACGCCAGCCGGCGCCGAATCAGGAATCTGCACGTAGAACACCGGCTGTTTGTTGCTCGCGCGCAGCGCCTGCTGAACCAGGGTGGTCTTGCCGATGCGACGCCGACCGGTGATTCGGGCGAAGAACCAGCGCCCGCGCCCAAGGATTTCCTTGAGCGCCTGCAGCTCCTGCGCCCGACCGTAGAAGTTCCAACTCACGACGCGGCCCGATGGCTTGCAGTCACGATCAACGCCCACCTCAGCTAAGAAAAAAACTTTTTCCTTAGCTGGAAGCTACACGCAAATCACTGAAATGAAAACACTATCTGGTGATCAACAGGCGGCGCTGCGTGGTTCCATTGCCAGTGTCGCATGGCGCACCGATGACTGCAGCCGGCCAACGGCAGCTCAAACCGGCCGCCGCATGCGCTGCTCGAATGCGCGCGGATCGAGGGGCCGCAGTACGCCGCTGTTCTCGCCTTCGATCAGAGCAGCGCGGATCCGCTGCAGCGGATCGGGATGCGCATCGACGCGCTGCTTGATCGAGGCGGCCTTTGGCGCTGACGGGGCGTTGTCGGTGCTCATGCGGCGGCGGAGCCGGATGCCGGCGGCTGCCAGCTGCGGACGTCAATCTTGCCGGTGACGGCGGCGGAGATTAGGGCGGTGCGGCGTTCTTGGAGGAGGTCCACTAAATCACGCGCGCGATTCGTAGCGTCTTCGAGTTCTTGGACCTTTCTCGTCAGGAAATCAACGATTTCGCTTTGCTCATCCGAGGGTGGTAGCGGACATGAAAACCGCATCGCGTCGGGCATATAGATGGTCTTGTGGGTACTGCCCATCTTTAGCCGTTCGAACTCCGGTGCCATCGCTCGGAACACGAACAACAAATAGGTCGAAGACAAAGCATCGCCCGGAACCCAGTTGACGAAGTCCTGTGTCGTAGCCATTGGAACAGGCATGATTCCGGAGAATCCAACAGACGCTGTTCGTGACAACACTACGGTGCCAGCCGGGAGCAACTCTGCCGCGGAGTTCGCCAAGCCAAGCTCGCTGATGGACTCCTTTGTTTCCCCGAGAAATGTTTGCTTTCCATCGCGAAGCTGCCACACGTCAGCTAGTGAAAACCATGGGATGAAACAGTCTTCCCAGTATTCTGGCTTCGAGCGACTAGGTGTATGGCCACTTCGGAGTGAAGCGAAGTACTTCATCTTGCCGCACCGCCAATGGGCCGGCACGTCCCCCAGCCACTCGACGCCGGAATCGCGCATGGGGGCGTTGGGGTTTAGGCCTTTGGTGACGGCGTGGCTGATAACGGCCTGGCGCTTTTCTTTGAGCAGGGCGATCAGCTGCTGCTGCTTCTCAATCAGCGCATCAATCCGCGCCGTCTCGTAGTCGAGGAACTTGGCGATCTGGATTTGTTCTACAAACGGAGGGAACGCAAACCGGTAGCGCCGTAAAGACTCTGCTGGAAGATGTGCAATGGTCGCTGCGCCGGCGCCTGCGATGAATCGAGACTGCTTCACTGCTAGGGCAAGGCTGTAAAACATGAACCGCGGCGAATCACGCGAGGACCGATGGGGCCGCAATCGGTGGAGCGCTTTCTGGTAGTAGCAAGAGTAGTCCCGAGTCCAGATCGCGGACCGCCCTATTTCGCCCCCCTCACACACCAAAAGATCACCCTTTTGAACCAAATACCGTTCGCGTTCGCCTGGCGAGAAATCCATCTGAGGGAGGTCGTCCTCATTGATCAGATCCCATTGCACATCCGTATTCCGGAGGTAGCGCCCGAGATTGTTTCCGATGACGCGGCTGCTATCGAGCATCTTTCCTAGCATCACTTCAAACCGCTGCCCACACTTGGCGAACGCCCAATGCGATGGAATCGCTGGAAACCACTGGGCGTCCGCGACGCTATAGTCCGGGTATGGGTGGTGAGCACCTCTCACGAATGCATCTCCCGCAACATCCCCATAATCTCCGCGCTCAGCGCATCCAAATCCGCATCGATCTCCGCCAGATCCCGCGGCGGCTCGTACTCGTAGAAGTGCCGATTGAACGGGATCTCATAGCCAACCACGCCGATCTGGCCGTCGCGCGCGTCGCGCTTCCCGGCGTCGATCCAGGCATCGGGCACATGCGGGGCGACTTCCTTGGCGAAATAGGCCTCGTTAACCGCGTCGACGTCCTTGCCGTGGGCGGTTTGGGCGGTGAGCGGGACGTCTTCGCTGTCGCGAAGGCTGCTGTCGGGTTGGAACTGCACGGTCTTGCCGCGATACGCCACGTCGCCATAGGTCGGGTTCGGCTTGGACTTGAGCACTTTGGCCACGACGGGTTCCGCCTCGGGGTTGGTCCAGCTGACTGCGGCGATCAGCTGCTTTTTCTCCTTGGCGTCCAGCTTGACCCCGGTCTGCTTGAAAGCGGCCTTGAGCTGGCCTTCGAAGGCGTTGTAGTCATCGCTCTGGGCGGTGCCGATCACTCCCTGCAGCAGCTTGGCCATGTTCAGCAGCGAGCGCTGATTCAGCCAGGTGGCAGGTTTAAGCAGGTCCTTGATCTGCGCCTCTTTGAGCTCCTTGTACTGGTCCTTGAGTAGCGCCCGCACCTCGGCCTGCTGCTTGTCCAGCCGACCATAGCTGTCCTGGTCCCACTGGCCGCCGAACTCGGCGTAGATCTGCCGCATCGGCGCATTCAGCGCGCCGGGCGCGTAGCGCAGCTCCTCCAGCCGCTCGTCGCTGAACTGCACGCTCAACCGCAGCGGGCGCTCGATGCTGATGCGGCGGTAGCCGAACTCATGGGTGCGGAAAATCTTGCTGGCGAAGGTGCGCTTCTCGGCCTTCTTCTTCGATAGCGCCGGCCGACCGCGGGTGCTGGCGCTGGCTTCGTCATCGGCGTCCAGGCGATAACTTTCGACCGCCTTGAATCCGCCAAAGGTGCGGGTGATCAGGGCGATCTGCTCCTCGCCGATCTCCTGGCGCTTGGAGCCCAGCGATTTGCGCATCTTCTGGTACAGGTGCACACCGTTGATCAGCTGCACTTGTCCTCGGCGCTCGGCGCTCTTCTTGTTCGACAGCACCCAGACGTAGGTGGCGATGCCGGTGTTGTAGAACATGTCGGTGGGCAGGGCGACGATGGCCTCCAGCAGATCGTTTTCCAGGATGTGGCGGCGGATCTCGCTTTCGCCACTGCCGGCGCTGCCGGTGAACAGCGGCGAACCGTTCAAGATGATCCCGATCCGCCCGCCGCTGCGCTCCGAGTCGTTGGCGTCGAAGTCGCGCATTTTTGAGAGCAGATGGAGCAGGAACAGCAGCGAGCCATCGCTGACCCGCGGCAACCCGGGTCCAAAGCGCCCGGCGTAGCCCTTCAGCTTGTGCTCGTCCTTGATCGCCCCCTCCACCTTCTTCCAGTCCACCCCGAACGGCGGATTGGCCAGCATGTAGTCGAAGCGCTGGTCGAACAGCTGATCGTCGCTCAGGGTGTTGCCCAGCTTGATGCGGCTGACGTCCTGACCCTTGATCAGCATGTCGCCCTTGCAGATCGCGTAGCTCTCCGGATTCAGCTCCTGGCCAAAGGCGCGCATCGCCGCATTCGGATTGAGGCCATAGACGTACTCCATCCCGCTAGAGAGAAAGCCGCCAGTGCCGGCGGTGGGGTCGTAGATGGTGCGCACGATGCCCGGCTTGGTCAGCGCCTCGTCGTCCTCGGTGAACACCAGCGAGGTGGTCAGGTGGACGATATCGCGCGGGGTGAAATGCTCGCCGGCTGTGTCATTGGAGCTTTCCGCAAAGCGCCGGATCAGCTCCTCGAAGACCAGCCCCATGTCGTGATTGCTGATTGTCTCCGGACGCAGATCCTGCGCCGCCACCCGCTGCACCACCTTGTAGAGCAGATTGGCATCGGCCAGCTGGGCAATGAATTCGGCGAACTTGAAGTGCTCGAAGATCTCCCGCGCGTCCTTGGAGAAATCGCCCACGTAGCTGAGCAGGTTGCTCTTGATGTCCGAACTGCCCAGCTTGGACAGGTCCATCGCCGAAGTATTGAAAAACGACTGCTGCGCCGCCCGCAGCAAGAACTTCTCACACGCCGCCGCCTCCAGATGCGGCATCCCCTTCAACCGCTCCACCTCCGCCATCACCGCCGGCTTGGTCTCCTCCAGCACACACTCCAGCCTCCGCAGGATCGTGAACGGTAAGATCACCCGCCCGTACTGCGACTGCCTGAAATCACCCCGCAGCAGGTCAGCCAGCGACCAGAGGTAGGCGGCCGTTTGGGAGAAGTTGGTCATGGGTGTCCTTGGGTGATGGGTCGGAGGTTGGCGGTTCGATGATAGCGGGCGGCATGAGGCCAGAGCGAAGCTGGCCCGGAATCGGAGCGGCAGTTGGGTGTAAGTCCCAATCATCATTTGGGATTGCCGGATTTGGCTTGCAAGCCAATCGGGAAATGGTGGGCCCACCAGGATTCGAACCTGGAACCAAAGGATTATGAGTCCCACTCATTTTCGAGCCGAATCAACCGCCTAGTTCCGCCGAATTTTCAGTAGGCCCTCATCTAACGCATTGATCTTCTGAGGTGGTCAAACCGAATTTTCAGGAGGGCGGCTGAATCCACCCCGGCGGCCGCGCCGGCACCTGCGTCTGCCCCTTCAGGGTGAACCGCTCGGGGTCGAGGAACACAGCAGTACATCCACAGCAGGCGAACACCTTGCGCGAGCTGCCAGGCTTGGCGATCGCCTCATAGCTGGTGGTGCCGCAGTGGGGGCACTTGAAGGGGGTCATGGTGCCGGAATTTCGAGATGGTGTATGAATATACAGCTATTACTACTTCTTCTGAGTGCCGCTGCTGACCCGGCCGTGCCCTTTCAGAAGCTTCTCAACGTGCCCTGACCCGTGCGCTCGCCCTTACCGCGAGGTTTTGTGCCTGGAAGCGGTTGTGAAGCAATTGCGCCATTTCGTCGTACACCGGGGCTCTCTTTTCCGGGTCGGCGATGGTGACGATCAGCGAAAAGGGCTGCGATTTAGTGTTGTCACCCTTGTCGACCCCGTGCCTGCTTAGCAGCTGAAGCTTCATCCGCCAGCGGAGGCCTCGCTCACCTTTATCGCCCATCCTGCCGTGATAGGTCCTCACTGGGGCCCATTTTCGTAGTTTCTCGACTTGATACGACTCATAAAGCTGGCCGGCGTTGCGGTGCTCGGGCGGAACCAACCCTGGTGGGCGGCGCGCGATCCGCAGCGCGGTGGGCTTCCCAACACGGTGGCGGACGCCCTCGCACACACCCATCGATTGATCGCTCCCACCGCCATCGCCGTGCGCGAGGCGGGCAAATACCCGGAGATCGTGAGCTATGAGCTACCAGCCCCCAACGCCTGCGCAGCGTGACCGTCAGATTGCCAGCTTGCTGGCGACCGTCGAGGTGTTGCGCGAGATGCCAACTGCGACCCCATGCGCAGAATGCGACCACTTCGCCCGGGACAGCGGACATTGCCAGAAGTGGGGCGCCACCGTACCGCCGGAGGCTCTCGCTGCTGGTTGTCCCCAGTGGGAAGAATCAGTGCCGTTTTGATCCGAGGTCCAACACGTGACTCGATACGCTTCCAGTACCAACGTCAGCAGTAGCGCGAGCCGATCTGAGATCGAGCGAACGCTGGAGCGCTACGGCGCCAGCGCATTCGCTTACGCCACAGAGCGGCGGCGCGCCATGGTCCAGTTCGACATGAACAACCGGCGCGTGCGGTTCGTGCTTCCCCTACCCGATCCCCATGCCCGTGAGTTCACGCACACGCCGACGCGCGGAACAAGGCGCGGTGAGGCCCAGCGCCTCGAGGCCTGGGAGCAAGCGTGCCGCCAAGCCTGGCGTGCGCTGGCGCTCGTCGTGAAGGCGAAGCTCGAAGCGATCGAGAGCGGGATCACCACGTTTGACGACGAGTTCATGGCGCACCTGGTGTTGCCCAGCGGCGGCACCGTTGGCGAGTTCATGCGGCCGCAGATTGAGCGCTCCTACTCCGACGGATCGATGCCGGCGTTGCTGCCGGCGCCGACGACCGGGGCCTGACGTGCGTACGTGGACCCCCGCCGAGGACCGAACACTGCGCGTGCTCTACCCGGAGTTCAGTGCTCGGCACATCGCGCAGGTCCTCGGCCGGACGAAAGCGGCGGTGAAGGGCCGAACGAACATGCTCGGTCTGCGCAAGAGCGCCAACTCAGGCCGGTTCAAACCAGGCCATGTTGGATACGTGGCACCAAAAGGGACTCGGAACTCGCCACGGACAGAGTTCAAGAAGGGCAACAAGCCACAGACCTGGGTGCCGATCGGCAGCGAGACCACTGACCGAGAGGGCTACCTCAAACGCAAGGTGAGCGATGACCGAACGAAAGCCAGCCGCTTCAACTGGCGCTTCGTGCATCGGATGGTCTGGGAAGAGCACCACGGCCCGATCCCGCGCGGACACAAGATCGTCTTTCGTGACGGAAACAAACAGAACATCGTCATCGAGAACCTCGAGCTCGTGACCTATCGAGAAGCGATGCGGCGCAACACCATTCAACGCTATCCCGCCGACCTGGTGCAGACCATGCAGCTGCTGGGCAAGGTGCGGAAAAGAATCAAACGGACTGAGGAAAAGGCGGCATGAAGAATCGACTGGAAGACCTGCGCAATCACCTGTTTGCCACCCTGGAGGGGCTGACCGATCCGGACCCCGAGAAGCCGATGGACATTGAGCGGGCGAAGGCCGTCACCGCGGTCGCCGGCAAGATCATTGACTCGGCCAAGGTAGAGGTCGACTTCCTTCGCGTGGTCACCGAGGCCCCACCGGGAATGATCAAGGGCAGTGGGTTCATGGCGACCGCGCTGGAGCACAAGAGCAAGGACTAATGCCTGTTCTGACCTTCAATCAACTTCAGGAAGCCACCGGCTACCAGCGCCTGAGCGACGTCGAGCGCTGCCTCAAGGATCAGGGCATCCGGTTCTTTCGGGGCAAGGGCGGAATCTGGACGACGATCGAGCTTGTCAACGCTGCTGGCGGGCTCACTCCCAACGCGGCGGCCGAGGAGCCATACTCGCCGGACCTTGCTGCCTAACCCTGCCCTTACCCATGCCGCGCGGTCGAAAGCGTAAGTACCAGCCCACAATCCCGGACCATATCGACCAGGAGAGGCTGCCGCGCGGGATCTACTGGGACAAGGCAGGCAACGGCCGCTGGTACGTTCTCACGACGGTAGACGGCAAGCGCAAGGCGAAGACCGTGGCCACCGCCGACGCCAAGCTGAGCGAACTCCACAGCATCGTCGAGGACCTGGCCGGAGTCGATCGCTCGACCGTGAATTTCCTGCTCGAGCAATTCACGCATAGCGACCAGTTCAAGCGCCTGGCCGACCTCACGCGCCGCGACTACGAGCGGTACCGTCGTGACGTGGCTGCGCTGAAGACCAAGGTAGGCAGACCGCTGGGCGAGCTGGCAATGAACCGGCTCTCCCTGCCGTTCATGCAGCGCCTGTTCGACGCGATCGCAGAGAAGCACCCAACGAAGGCCAACCACCTTCTGCGCTACCTGCGCCGGGTATTCGCTTGGGGAATGACTCGCGGAATCTGCAACGCCAACCCGTGCAAAGGTGCGGAGCAGGCGCGAGAGCGCAAACAGGCCCGAGTCCCGACTCGCCAGGTACTGGCTGCAGTGACCGAGTTCGCCAAGACCGCCGGCGCCAAACAATCCCGCGAGAAGGGAAGCTGCGCCCCCTACCTGTGGATCGTCATCGAGCTCGCCTACCTGTGCAGGCTGCGCCCCGTGGAAGCACTCACGCTAGCCGATGCGAATGCCGATGCTGTGGGATCTGACGGAACCGTCGGGATCAGTACCAACCGGCGCAAGGGAAGCCGCGACAACGTTGTCGAATGGTCCCCTCGCCTTCGCGCCGCCTGGAACGCGGCGGTCGAGCGGCGAACCAGGATCTGGAGCAAGCGAGCTTCACCAGTGCCCATGCGAGCCGAGAACCGCTTAATCATCGTTTCGGAGTCTGGACAGCCTCTGCGCCGGTCGAGCCTGGACAGCGCCTGGCAGACGCTCATGCGAACGGCGGTAGCAGAGGGCGTGATCGCCGAGGACCAGCGCTTTGGACTGCACGCCATGAAGCATCGCGGCATCACCGACACGCCTGGTACTCGTGACGTGAAGCGCCAAGCTAGCGGGCACAAGTCAGACGCGATGATGGACGTCTACGATCACTCGCTGCCCGGGGCAAAACCGAGTAGTGGGGATTAACTACCTGGGCATTGGGTCGTAGAAGCCAATGCTACTTCTAGAACCATCTGCCCTACTGAATACACAATGGCTTGGCTTGCTCCTCCCCGACGACCACAAATCGCCGAATCGACTTGGTCTGTGCAACACCATCGAGAGTGTATTCAAAGGTGCCTTGCTCTCCGTTCATGAACCGAAGGATAGCAGTCCCAACTGTCGGCACCGGAAACGTCGTCGCCGGGCCAACGATCTGCGCAAGCGGGGTCCCGCTGGCCGGTCGCTGGAGCTCACCTTGATAGCTTCCGTCTGGCTGGCGGACCAAGCTCGATGCACTCACCCACTGGTCACGACCCGCGGATCCGTACGTGTACCAGAGCGCAAAGATCACGTCTCCCTGATGCGCAAGCGTTAGCCCCCAACCTGGTTCACTGGAGTTCCACCATAGGTCAGAGTAGTTGGTCGCGTTCTCGCGGGAACTGGTCGTACCGATGCAGTTGGGTGCAGTCGTTCCAAAGACAAACCGCTCCAGTGTCTTAACTTGCGCGACGCCATTGACCGTGTAGCTCAGCGTCAAACTACGGTCAGCCGAAAAGCTCAATTGCGCAGTCCCAACCTGCGTGACGGAGGTAAACGCCTGGCTGCCGTTGATCTGCTCAAATGGTGTCCCGGTGGCGCGATAGATCGGGCCAGCGAAACTGTCAAGCGACTGTGCCGTCGCCTCGACGGTGAGGAACATGACCTGACCATCGTCTGCATAGGAATACCAAGTGCCGTACAACAGATCGCCTTGGTGCTGAAGGTTATATCCCCAACCAGCTTCACTGGGATTCCAGTATGTGTAACTGTAGTTCAGGCTGCTTCCGCCAGTGGGAGCGACGTATGACCCCGAGATCAACGAGGCAATGTCATCAACTCTTAGGTACGTCGAATTCGGAAAGCCCGTATAGAAACCGGTCCACATGAGTGCGCCTGCATCACATGACGAAAGACCCTCATCGCAGCCGGGAGGATGCCGCAAACCGTACGCATGGCCAAGCTCGTGGCCTTGTCCTCCGATCCACCGTTCGGGAGTAAAGGTGAGGTTGCCATTTGGAAAACCATTGCACTCCAAAAAAACATCGCCGATGAGTCCTCTTAGGTCATTGTGCGACATCACAGCAATTCCAGAAATTCCTCCGCCACTCAGTTGTCCGCATCCCGCTGGAGCATCTACAAAAAAAATCCACGCATTCCCAGGATCGTTGAATTGAGCGCCCGCCTTTGGCAGGGCTTCGTTCAATACATTATTCCAGAAAATCAAATACTCAGACCCTCCCGGATTATTTGTCCCATAAAAACTCGAGGGATTATCCAGCTGTATAGTAAGCACCAGTTCCGCGGGCGGGGCAGGCAAAGTTGGTGCATATCCCCCAAGCTCTTGACTGTACCAGTCTCGCAATCTGGTGGCGGAATACTGAACAGCTTGAAGATAGTCTTCTCTGAACGGTCGATCAGTCGGATACAAATACACGAAATGTGTAACACCATTTCCGATCTTTTCGCGATCGAGAGGAGATTGAGAGTGCTTCTCAATCAATTCATTAATCGCCCACTGAGGGATAGTTGATGCTTCAGCATGAACCGCGAACAGAGCAAAAACCGCCATGATTGCGGCGAAAAATAATTTCACTCCAATCTCCCAGGAAGTTCCTCGACTAAATACCTCTATTCAAACCCATCGACAAACAACGAACTGCCACGAATTGGCGTCTCCATGGTGAGAGTCAGGAAACTTGGTGACAGAGGGCCGAACCCCCCTTGGAATGGGGTGTTCTCGGCAAAAAACTCCCAGCTGTCCGCGTTGTTTATCGCAAGACTTGGATTGCTATCGGCAAGTGCTAGGCTCGCGCTCTTGCAATATTCGTGATCATCCGTCCCCGCCACCACATTAAAGTGAGACATTTCATGAATTATCGTTCCCGCTTGCGATGCGCATGATGTGAACGTTGCTAGAGGAGAAATACTCCAAAAGATGGGACATATATATATTCCGTACGCTTGGTTTCCATATACATATGCGATGACACCGTCGCACTCGGGATCTGCCGCAGAGCGGCACAGGAATTGAACTCCTGCCGAGTTCATCGCGGCATCAATTGCGCTCATCTTACTGGCCGCCAAGCTGTATCTTGCAGGTGTGCTATCTCCGAACCAGGACTGATACCTTGATCCCATCAGTTGAGTGTCAAAGTAGTGTTTGCCTCCGCCTGAGTAAGCAATCGCCTGCTGCCGGGACACCAGCAAGATGTTTTGTTGCGTGGCACTGCAGGAATCGAATGTGGTGTCCCCACCTTCAGGAGGATTTGTAATGTCAGGCGCTTTGCTCGATACATCTCTCGGCAGGAGCGAAAATCGAACCGAATCTGCTTGCACGCGCGGTAGGGACTTTTCGGGAGTTCCCCCCTGAATGCTGTGCGACAAGAATTCTGTGTTGTATTTCACTTCATACTCACCGGCTTGGGAGAGATCATAGTCTCTCTCCAAGTCGACGATGAACTCCAGTTCATCTCCTGGCCCGATTGCAATGTAGTCGCTTGACGTCGGCGGCAGTCTCTTTCCCAGTACGCCATTGTATGAAACCGCGTTTCCATTTCTGGAAACCTGAAAGAGACGCTTGGTCAATCTCCGCTCAGGCAGGTTCCAGCGAAGCACTGAAACTGCCGTGCGCGATCGGTTGCGAACAAACATTTCAACACGAACAGGATTCGTTAGCCCCGAATAATTGATTGCAATCTCGATGATGCCGACATCATCAGATTTGGATTCTGAAGCTTGCAGAGAGGTTACGAGAGCGAGAGCAGCGATCAATGCCACTCCAATCCGCGAGACAGCCCGACGCACCAACTCTACGAGTCCCATGAATTCACCGGTCTGCAATTAGCGGGAGGCGGCCAACGGAACGAGCCACTTCGGCCACTATCGTTCCCCGATATCACGGGACGATTTGAATCGATTTCAATGATTCGCGGGTTCCCGAAATCGTGCAGGTATCAGTCCCTTCAATGATGATCGCTCTATTCTGCGCTAGGGCGTTCTGAATCACGGAAAGGTACGCATACCCGCTTGCGACATCGAGCGAGAATGCCAGCTGGTTGTTGGTGGCGCACGGTGGCGGCGTTCCTTGTTGCTCGCCGCTCACCCTGAGAAGTGCGAAACCGTTCGATTCATGGCTCACATAGAGATAGGTCACCGTGCCGGTTCGCAAGGTGGCCGCCATTGCTGCGTGAGACGTCAAGACTACGGCAGCGAGTGCCAGTAGGAAGCGATTTCGGAACATCTGAGGGCCTCCCGTTTTGGGCCCGGCTGGACCCTACCCGTATCGTACGACCAATCGATACGAAATGGGAAAGGGACTGTCGCGGGAAGATGCTTCGCGGGTGCCCACATCCGGTGTTTTGTCAGTCACGAATTGGCAAGACACCTGCAATTTTCAGTAGGTTTTTCAGTAGATGCCCTGCGACCAATGTCAGGATGTTTCTATCTTATTGTTTTTATTGGTGGGCCCACCAGGATTCGAACCTGGAACCAAAGGATTATGAGTCCTCTGCTCTAACCGTTGAGCTATAGGCCCCGAAGGGATGCCGGATTGTAGCGGTTGCCAGGCGGCGTTGCCGCTCGCGGGTTGGATGTGACTTGCGCTCCCGCTCTTCTGGCTACTGGAGCTCGCGGTTAGTCCTTCGAGAGTAGGACTGTCAGCGTTCCGCCGAGGCTATCTTGCCAGCTTTGTCGCTGTGACTGGTGCAGGCAGCCCAGATAGCCGATCAGCGGCAGACCGAGCAACGCGCCGGCGAGCAGTCGGCGGGCGATGGTATTCCAGCGCATCGGGCCGCCGTCGGCGCTGACCAGACGCAGGCGCCAGGAGCGCATCCCCATGGTTTGCCCGCCGTAGCGCCAGGCTACCGCGAAGTAGCCGACCAGCACCAGCAGCAGCCACAGCTGGAACCAGTGATTGCCCGAGGGCACCGCCTTGCCGCCGGTGAACAGCAGCGCGGCGAAGCCGGCGACGAACAGCAGTGCGATGATCACGACGAGGTCGTAGACCAGCGCCAGCAGGCGGCGCCACAGGCTGGGGTAATCGGCGATCAGCATGGCAGTCAGTTAACCCGGGGGAGCGGATTGTCGTCGCTGCGGGCGCCGAAGGCCAGCCGGGTGGATCAATCGCGCCCTGCCCGCAGCTGCCGCAGCCCGCTCAGCGCAGCCAGGGGAACCAGCGGCGCGACTTACCCACGTTCGGACGCTCGGGGTTGAGGACCATTCCGCACTGCGAGCGCTCCAGCCGCTTCTCGATTTCCTCGGCGCCCTTGCGCAGCTTCAACGCCATCTCCTCCGGATACAGCGGAACCATCTGGTAGAAGGTGATGTTGTCGCCGCCCTCGATCGGGAGCTGGAAGAACTCGGGGCTCAACCCATAGGCAGGAGAAAGCATCACCCCGACGAAGCCGGTATTGGCGATGGCTTCAGCAGGATCCCCGTTGGGCACGGTGTGACCCCAGCCGATCCAGGTGCGGTATTCGTGCGGGAGGCGCGCGACCATCTTCAGCCAGCGTATCGGCCAATAGATCGTCTCGTCGGCCATCGACTCCTGGGTCAGCGGCCAGGTCGGCGGCAGCGCGATCATCAATTCCACCCGATTGAATGCCTCCATGCCCTCCGGCACCGCCATCGGCAGATCACTGGCGCCGCTGGTGACCAATGCGTGAAACGGCCGCTCGGCCGTCGCCGGAACCAGCAGGACGTACAGATGCACCTGGTCGGAGAGCATCTCGTGATAGACGGTCTCAATCTTGCCGATGTGCTTCTCGACGTGCGCCTCGATCACTTTCAGGTGCGCCGCGTGTTCACTGGGAGGACGCCATGCGGCCTTTTCGCCGTGGCGGTAGATGGGTTGCCCGGAAGGGCTGCGTTCGGGCTGCTCGCTCATGATCGGCTACTCGCTGGTCGGGTGCATGCTGCAACAGGGCGCAGTTGGGGTTGGTCGCAGCGCCTGCGCGGCGCCAAGCTATGGTTGAATCGCAGATTACACAAGGGTCATCGTCAGCCTCAGCCATGAGCACTACCCCAGCAGATGAGCAACGCCTGATCGAGCGCTTTCTCGACCAGCTGTGGGCCGAGCGCGGGCTGACCCGAAGCACGCTGAGCAGCTACGGCGCGGACTTGCGCGGGCTGGCGACCTGGCTGCGCAAGCAGTCCTCCTCGCTGGCGCAGGCCGATCAGGCGCTGCTGCTGGGCTATCTGAGTGATCGTCTGAAGGCCGGCAGCAAGCCGCGTTCGGGCGCGCGACTGGTGTCGACCTTGCGCCAGTTCTACGGCTGGCGTGCCCGCGAACATGTGGGCACCCCCGACCCGGCAGCCGATCTGAGTCCACCCAAGCTGCCGCGTTCCTTGCCCAAGGCGCTTACTGAGGCGGAGGTGGAAGCGCTGCTGGCGACACCGGATGTGTCCGATCCGCTGGGCCTGCGCGACAAGGCGATGATCGAGCTGCTCTACGCCAGCGGCCTGCGGGTGAGCGAGCTGGTCGGGCT
>JAGRJL010000768.1:0-7534 GCA_020442775.1 Lysobacterales bacterium
GGCAGCAATCCGAACAGCACCCCGGTGGCGGTGCTCACCGCCATGGTGAAAAACAGCACCTGATTGTCGATGCCGATCTGATCGTCGAGGCGACTGCCGGCCAGTTGGAACACGTCCAGCAGACCCAGCGCCAGATGCGCGATCGCCACGCCCAGCAGGCCGCCCACCAAGGACAGCACCAGCGCTTCTGCCAGCAGTTGCCGAACGATGCGCCAGCGTCCTGCACCCATCGCGGTGCGCACCGAAAGCTCGCGCTGGCGCGCGTGCACCCGGGTCAGCATCAGGTTGGCCACGTTGGCGCAGGCAATCAGCAGGACCAGGCCGACCACCGCTTGTAGCAGGAACAGCACCGGCTTGAGTTCGCCCACCCACTGATCACGCAGCGACTTGGCGCGACCGAGGAAGCCGCCGCCGCGGATGAAGCTGGCATAGCCGGCCGCGCGCGGGTCATCGCTGCCCGAGATCCGGTCCGCCAGCTGCATCACGTTGGCCTTCAGCTGCTCGTTGAGCTGTTCCACGGTGGCCCCGGGCGCAAGCCGCCCAATGGTCTCGGAGTACTCGTTGCCGCGCTCGTTGTCGCTGCGCTGCTCGTCGGTGAAGGCAAAGGGCACCCACAGCTGCGCGCCCTTGTTGGGAAAGGCGAAGTCCTCCGGCATGACGCCGATGACCCGGTATTGTTCGCCGTTCAGGCGCAGGTCGCGTCCAACCACCTGGGCGTCGGACGCAAACAGGGACTTCCAGGTGCTGTGGCTGAGTACCGCCACCTTGTCCTGTCCGATGACGTCGGCTTCCGCGCCAAAGGCTCGGCCTACCGCCGCGCTGGCGCCGAGGGTGCTGAACAATGAACTGGTGGCGCGAATCCCGACCAGGCGCTGCGGGGTGCCGTCGTCGCTGGTGTTGAAGTTGACCCCGGAATACAGCGCCAGGTCCTCCAGCGCGGGGACTTGGGTCTTGCGGTCAATGAAATCCGGTACCGAGGTGCCCGCGTAGTCCAGCCCGGAGGTCGGGTAGGAGTTGTAGACCTGGACCAGGCGCTCACCGTCGGCATAGGGCAGCGGCTTGAGCAGCAGGCCGTTGATCACGCTGAACACCGCGGTATTGGCGCCGATTCCCAGCGCCAGGGTCAGTACCGCGGCGATACTGAAGCCGGGACGGGAAAGCAGCGCGCGCAGTCCGTAGCGAAGGTCACTGAGTAGGCCAGACATTGGGAATCCTTGTTTGGGGGCTAGGGCTGTGGGCCGAGGGCTGAGGGCTGAGGAAAATACAAGAGCGGGGATGCGGCATCTCGATGCCCCAGAGTTCGCCGCATCGTCTGGGCGATGCGCGCTCTCTCAGCCCTCAGCCCTCAGCCCTTCAACTAGTCAGGCCGGGCTGCCGTTGCGCGAACGGGCGCGGCTGATCTGCTTGTCCAGCCGCTCGTCTTCCTCCTTGCGCAGCCGGTGCAGGGTTTCCTCGTCCACCACCTGGCCGTCAAACAGGAAGATCTTGCGCTGGGCAAAATCGGCGTAGCGGCTGTCATGAGTGACCACGCAGATGGTCGCGCCGCCGGCATGCAGCTCGTCGAGCAGCGACATCACCGCCTCACCGTTCTTGCTGTCCAGGTTCCCGGTAGGCTCGTCAGCCAGCAGTATCGATGGCTTGCCAACCAGTGCGCGGGCGACTGCAACACGCTGCTGCTGACCGCCGGAGAGCTGGGCCGGATAGTGCTTGAGCCGATGGGCCATGCCCACCCGCTCCAGCGCTTCCTGTACCCGGTCGCGGCGCTCGGCCTTGGACAGGCCATCGCGGTAGGTCAACGGCAGCTCAACGTTCTCGAATACCGACAGATCGCCGATCAGATTGAAGGCCTGGAAGATGAAGCCGATCTCGCGATTGCGAATGCGCGCCCGCTCCGAAGGTCCAATATCCTCCACCGGCACCTTGTTCAGCACATAGCGGCCATCGGTGGGCGTATCGAGCAGACCCAGGATCGACAGCAGGGTGGACTTGCCGCAGCCGGAGGGCCCGGAAATCGACACATACTCACCCTTCTTGATCTGGAAATGGACGCCGGACAGGGCGTGGGTCTCGACTTCGTCGGTATAGAACACCTTGGTGATGTTCTCCATGTGGATCAAATTTTCGCTGGACTCGCTCATGCTGAACTCCGCTGGCCAACTGGCCGGTTAGATTTGGGTCAGATGGCCCCGAACGCCGAGGCCGGTGGTTCGGGGTCAATCGACGCGCAGGCGGTCGTGGTCGTCCCAGGCCGAGGTATCGGACAGGATCACCACATCACCGGGCTGCAGGCCCTGGGTAATCTCGATCAGGTTCACCGACGCGCGTCCCAGGGTGACCGGCACCCGGGTGGCGATCGAAGACTCCGGATCAAACTTGAACAGCGTCGCCCTGGAATCGGGCTGCCCGAAGGCCGGCCGACCAACAAAAACCGCATCGGCAATCCGCTCGATCTGCACCGTGCCGTCCACCGACAGATCCGGACGCGCGCCGGGCGGCAGCTCGCCGTCAAGCATCACGTCGACCTGCACGGTGCCGTTCTGGACCGCTGGGTCAATGCGGATCACGTGGCCTTCGACGATGCCGTTACGGGTGTCGACCGAAACCTTCTGATCCAGGCTGATGTCCTTGGCCTGGGTTTCGGCGATTCGAAGCTCGGCCATTAACTCTTCGGGTCGAGCCACCCGAGCCAGATTGGTGCCGGCCAGCACCTGCTGACCTTCCTCTACCGGCACCTGCTGCAGCACGCCAACGATGCCGGCCTTGACCTGCAGCGCGTCGGCCTGGGTCTGGCGCAGCGCCAGGGTGTTCTCCAGCTGTTCGTTACGCGCCCTGGCCGCAGCCAGCTGGGCGCGAATGGTCTGCTCGAACTTGGTGATCCGCTCCTGCTCGATGTTCACTCGCAGCTGCAGCTGGTCGGCGGTCAGCTGGGATCGACGATAGGTGAGATCGGAAATGATGCCCTTCTTGTTCAGCACTAGCTCGGCCTCGGCCTGCAGCTTGGCACCGGCCAGGTCAGCCTCGAAGCCGGCCAGATTGGCGCGTTGATCGAGCAGCTGGCTTTCCAGGGTCATCTGCTGGGCGGCCAGATCGGCTTCCGCCGCGGCCAGCGCCGAGCGTGCGGCCAGCAGCTGATCCTCCACTTCGGGATTGGACAGCTGCAGGATCACGGTGTCGGCGATCACCCGGGCGCCTGGCTTGACCAGGATCCGCTCCACCCGGGCGTTGCTTTCGGCCGCGATCCAGCGAATCTGGGTCGGCACCAGGGTGCCCGGACCGCGGACCTGACGGAGAAACTCGCCGCGCTGTACCGTATCGGTCCAGACGCTGGCCAGATCCACGTGCGGTGCCGCCGGCTCCAGGGTCGCCAGACCCCAGGTGCCCAGGCCAATGACGAGAGCGCCACCCACTCCCAACAGGATCTGCTGGCGGCGCTTGCGGGATTTCGTATCGGTGCGTTGAATGTCCATGCCCCACTCTCAGCACGATACATGCCAACCTCTTGCAAACTCACTTGACGCTCAACAACGGCGTCCCTGCGTTCCCGCAGAAAATTCTTAAGTTGTTGTTTTTAAGATGAATAACCGCCGATATCCCAATTCATTGGCGGGCTCCACAAAATTGCCCGATCGTCGCTCGTCGAGCTTCTGCAACTGTTCGAATTCGAACAAGCGGGGTCCGAGGATGCACGAACTCGCCGGGATCTGGCCAATCTGTTCTCGCAATCCACCAACGCCGATCACGAGCGCGATTCCGCAGACCAGGACCTGCGGCCGGGTTTGCACAGCGCTATCGTTCGGCGATCTCCTGCTGACCCAGCACAAAGGCCTCGATTCCGCCCCAGGCCACTTCCACTTCGCCACCCAGCCGCACCGCGTTGAGGGTTGAAGAGCCATGCAATCCGGGGCTGGCGACAAAGGTCTGTGCACCGACTGCCGCCAATGCCGAGGTCTGCCGGGCAATTTCCGGCATCTCCATCTCCGACTGCGGCCTGACCACCAGCACTGGCAGCGGCAGACGCTTGTTCAACCCGTCCACCGAGCACTCGCTCAACAAGGGGCCGGAAGCGGGCGAAAAGGCCAGCACCCGATCGATTGCCGGCGCTCCGCCGATTCCGGCCTGCACTGCCAGCGTCGCGCTGTAGCTGCTGCCCCACAGGGTCAGGGGCGACTGCGGACGCCATTGGCGGGCCGCGGCCACCACCGCTGTCACTTCATCCCCCGCAGCGCAGTAGCGGAAACCCTCTGGCGCCGGGAAGCGCGCCTCGGTTCGGTTCACCTGACCGAAGCGGTCACCACCGCCGTGCAGATCCGCTGCGATGACGTCAAAGCCGAGATTGAGTAGACGGGCGATCACAAAGCCGTATTCGCCGCGGGCACTGCCGCCACCCTGATGGAACAGCAGGGCCACGCCACGCTCCCCGCTGCTGCTGTAGCGATCGGCATATAGCCACTGACGATTGGGCAGATCGATCAGCTGCAGCTCCCTGCGCGGCGGTCCACCGGCGTGGTGGCCGAGGAATCCGGCCAATGTTTGCCAGTTTTCTTCGCTGGCAAAGATGATCGCAGCGCCGTGCCGTCCGCTGCGCGCAATCACAAACTGACTGCCTCGCACCTTCACCGCATCGGCAATGGGTGAAACCAACTCCTCCTCGGTCGGACCGGCGACATTGAGCACCGGCACCTTGATCTGCTGCGCCCATGCCCGCGCCTGCTTGGGCGCGGCCTCATCGTATTCGCCCGGGGAATAGGCCAGCACTCCGCTGAGCGGTCGCTCCGCCCCCAGCTTTAGCACCAGCATCGCTGAAAAAGAGGAGCCCAGCGCGAAACGCGGTCCGCGCAAGCCCTGCTGGTCGGCCCAGTCAAGCGCCGCCAGCATGTCCGGGTAGGAGGCATAGATGGTCGGCCAGGGCGAAGCGACGCCAGCCTCAACCTGCTCGATCAGCGCTGGCGTACCGTTGCGTCTGGCGGTCTCATTGACGATGCCCGAGGCATTCTTGCCCCAGCGCAGATCGACCGCCAGCGCGTTGTAGCCCAGTTCCTGCATCCGCCAGGCAACCTTGCGAAACTCGCCGCGACTGGAGCCTGACTGGTGGAACAGCAGCACCAGCGGCGCAGCCGGATAGGCTCCAGGATAGAAGTCGGCGCTGACCTCCAGCCCGTCAGCGGACGGAAAGGACACGGTCTTGAAGCCGCTGTTCTCGGTGGCGGCAATCAGGTGATTGGCGAGCTGGGCATTGACTGCTTCGCTGGCCTGTTCGGTTAGCCAGTGCCCGGCCGCCAGCTCGACAAAGCGGTAGTCCGCACCCACGTAGGCCTTGGTCGCTTCTGCGGCCGAGCGTGCAAAGGCGGGGTCTTGCGCACCCCAAAGATAAAGCGTCGGCACATTGATCTGAATCGGGGCCCGGTTGCTGACCGGCCCGAAGGGCTTGTTGTCGGTGTCGCCGCTGCCGAATGCTGCGCGGTACCAATTCAGCGCGGCTCGCATCGCCGCGGGATCTCTGAACTGCCGCAGATAGAGATCGCGCGCATCGCTGGCGTGGCCGGCGTAGATTCGCTTGAGCTCGGCGGCGCCGTCGGCCAGCAGGCTCTGTTCGGCCCCGGCCCTCGCGTACTGGTCAAAGTAGGCCGGTTTTGCCGCTGGCGAACCGTTGCCGTTCACTCGCCGTGGCGCCAGCGTCTCGTAATGGGGCGTGGAGAGTATGGTCAGGCTGCGAATGCGGTGCGCGCCCACGCTGGCGGCCACCCATGCCACCGCGCCACCCCAGTCGTGGCCAACCAGGGCAAAGCGCTGATGACCCAACTCGGTCGCGATCGCGAACACATCGCTGACCAGCAGTTCCATGCGGTAGTCGGCCACCGCCGTGGGTCGCGCACCCGGCGAATATCCTCGCTGGTCCGGTGCCACCGCCCTGTAGCCCATCTCACCCAGCGCCTTGAGCTGATGGCGCCAGGCATAGCTGGTTTCCGGAAAACCGTGCAGCAACAGCACCAGCGGGCCTTGACTGGGACCCGCCGCCAGCGCACTGAAGCGCATCCCATTGGCATCAATGGTGATGTTCTCCAGCGCTGCCGAACGCGCTCCGCCGGCCCAGAACAGGGCCAGGCACAGGACCCAGGCAGCCCATCTATGCGTTTGAATTACCGCCATAACCACGCCACTCGTGCACCGGGCTACACAATACCAAGCAACAGCATGGCCAGGACAATCCGGGGTGCTGCCTTCAGATCAATTCGCAACAACTGAAGCCAGCCCAGCGGCGTGATGATTCACTGATCGGAACCGCAAATCGATGCCCCAGTGGCCTCGCCGACCGTCGAATCTGCGGGCCGCTTGACCGCTGCCCCTGCGCTGGTTCGCAGCGCATCTGGTGAGCGCCGATATTGGTCGTTAGAATTGTGTTAATTCGCGGGTGGCGGCCGACTCTGCCATTCACCTTCCTCAGACGCTGGAGTCCCCCAATGTCGATCAAGAAATTCCCGGTCATGGCGTGGTCGATCCTCGCCTCGACTGCGATCCTGGCACCGACCCACATCGCCCACGCACAAACCGCAGAATCGGAGTCCGTGCTGGAAACGGTCACCGTCACCGCCCAGCGCCGGGTGGAGAATCTGCAGGAAGTACCGGTTTCAATTACCGCGATCGACCGCGAGAAGACCGACATTCTGGCGTCCGGCGGCGAGGACATCCGCTTCCTGTCGGCGCGGGTGCCCAGCCTGCTGATTGAATCCTCCTTCGGCCGCACCTTCCCGCGCTTCTACATCCGCGGGCTGGGCAACACCGACTTCGACATCAACGCCTCGCAGCCGGTGTCGCTGGTCTACGACGACATCGTTCAGGAGAACCCGATCCTGAAGGGCTTTCCGGTGTTCGATGTCGATCAGGTAAGCGTGCTGCGCGGCCCCCAGGGCACCCTGTTCGGACGCAACACACCGGCCGGCGTAGTGAAGGTCGACAGCGTGCGCCCCAGCCAGGAATTCGGTGGCTACGCGCAGCTGTCCTACGGCCGCTACGGCACCAGCAACTTTGAGGGAGCGGTCGGTGGCGGCATCAGTGACAACGTGTCGGCGCGCCTCTCAGCCTCCTACCAGCGTCGCGATGACTGGATCGAAAACGACTTTCCCGGGCCCAATGACGACGTCGCCGGCTATCGCGACTTTGCCTTCCGCGGTCAGCTGCTGGTGGAGTCGGACAACTTCGAAGCGCTGCTCAACGTGCACGGCCGCAATCTGGACGGCTCCGCCCGGGTCTTCCGCGCCAATCTGATTCGCCCTGGCAGCAACGAGTTCGCACCGGGCTTCAATCGCGACCGGGTCACCATTGACGGTCGCAACGAGCAGGAAGTGGACAACATCGGCGCCAGCGCCAAGCTCAGCTGGAATCTCGGCAGCGTCACCCTGTACTCGATCACCGGCTTCGAGGACGTTGATTCCTATAGCCGCGGCGATATCGACGGCGGCTTCGGCGCCGCCTTCCTGCCGGATTCCGGGCCTGGCCTGATTCCGTTCAGCTCCGAGTCGGCCGATGGTCTGCCTGA
>JAGRJL010000768.1:7584-8695 GCA_020442775.1 Lysobacterales bacterium
TGGCAGGCCGGCTTCTTCTGGTTCGACGAGAGCCTGGAGATCGACAGCTTCAGCTACGACTCGCTGGCCGGCGGAGTCGAGAATGGTTACGCCCGGCAGAAGCAGGACAACGAAGCCTGGGCGGTCTTCGTCTCGGGCGAATTCGATGTGACCGACAGCTTCGTGCTGCGCGCTGGCCTGCGCTACACCGATGACGAGAAGGACTTCGTGGCCGAACGCCTGCAGTCCCCGCTGGCCTTCCTCGGGGTTGGTCCGCTGGCACCGGTGCGGGTGAACACCGACGACACTGACGTCAGCTGGGACATCTCCGGCGTCTGGTCGGCCAGCGAGACAGTTAACTACTACGCGCGAGTGGCGCGTGGCTTCCGTGCTCCGGCGATTCAGGGCCGGGTGCTGTTCGGCGACGTGGTCTCGGTAGCCGATTCGGAAACCGTGCTGTCCTTCGAGGCGGGCGTGAAGGCCGATCTGTTTGATCGCCGTGCGAGACTGGGCTTCAACATCTTCCATTACACCGTAGACGACCAGCAGCTGACCGCGGTCGGTGGCACCCAGAACTTCAACACCCTGGTCAACGCCGACAAGAGCACCGGCCAGGGCTTCGAGATTGATTTGGAGGCCTACCTCAGCGAGAACCTGCTGATCACTGCCGGCCTGAGCTACAACGACACCGAGATCGATGACGCGAACCTGGCAATTGCCCCCTGCGCCGCGCCCTGTACCGTGCTCGATCCGGCCGGCCCGGTCGAAGGCACCGTGCTGATCGACGGCAACCAGCTGCCGATGGCGCCGGAATGGATTGGCAACCTCACCGCGCGCTATTCGATCCCGCTGCAGTCCGGCGAGCTGTACATCTACACCGACTGGGTCTATCGCGGCGAAGTCAATTTTCTGCTCTATGAATCGGCGGAGTTTCAGGGCGACTCGCTGGTTGAGGGTGGCCTGCGGGTCGGCTATCTGTGGGAAGACGAACGCTATGAGATCGCCGGCTTCGTCCGCAACATCCTTGACGAGGAAGAAATTGTCGGCGGTATCGACTTCAACAATCTGACAGGTTTTGTCAATGAGCAGCGGATCTACGGGGTCGAGTTCCGGGCGAATTTCTAGCCAGGGT
>JAGRJL010000769.1 GCA_020442775.1 Lysobacterales bacterium
GCGGGTTTGCTCATCGACCGGGCGATCAGGAAGCCCAATGCGGCACCGACCAGCAAAAATGCGATGTCCATGGGTTCAGTTCACTCTAGGATGTCGATGGGCGAGGCGCAGTCGGCGGCTGGCGGTGAGATCGCAACCCGTCTCGTCGCCGAATGGCGCATGTTAGCAACCATTGCCGGTGCTGCCGTCCGCCACAGTCTGGTTGGGGAGAGGAAAATGCAGAGCGTGCAAGGCCATACCATTGGCGGGGTCATGGCCCCGATCGGTCCCTACAGCCAGATCGCCCGGATCGGCCCCTGGATTGCGCTGTCGGCGATGGCGGGCGTCGACCCGGACAGTGGAGAACTGGTCGGGAGCGACGCCTACTCTCAGGCGCGCCAGATCCTGATCGGGTTGCGCAGGCTGCTGGGCCATTGCGGCTGCGATTTCGCGCAGGTGCTGCATGTACAGGTTTATTTGCGCAGCATGGCCGACTACGAGGCCATGAACCGGGCGTACCGCGAGGCGCTCGCGCCGAACTTTCCCGCACGCAGCGTGGTTGCGGTCAGTGAGCTGCCCAAGGCCGGTGCGCTGTTGACAATGAGTCTGACTGCGATCGCGCTGGACCCGGATGTCGGTTGGTGATACCCAAGGGGCTCTACTAGCGCATAGCATAGTCGTGTCAGCCCAATTCCATGGCAGGGTGGTGGCGATCGAGGGCAGGGAATGGACCAGGTAGAAACACTGTCGCTGAGCACCGCCGTGATGATGGCGCTGGGCCTGATCGTCAATCTGCTGCTGCTGCCCTTTCCATTCGTCTGGCCTTATCGGGTTGCGAAGGCGCGTCGGCGATTTCCCGAACGTGGCAAGTTCTGTCTGCTCAGCGGGCTGATCAGCTATGCGCTGGTCGCGCTGGCGATGGGGCTGACCATTCTGCTGGCCACAGGTCTTCATGCTGTGGGCCTGCTTGGAGATCAGCCGATTTCCCCGGGCGGGGTTTTCTTCAGTTTCGGCTGGCTGATACTGGCCTTGTCAATGGCGGTGATCAGCCTCTGGGTATCAGGCTATGTTGCGGAACGATGGCGTGATTGGGTTGATCGTTATCTGCGCTAGCCCCCCGTGCGCCGGCCGGGGGCAGGCCACCGGGACGGATACCGGAGGCTGAGCATGCGTCGATGGTTGCTGTTGCTGTGGTGTTTGGCTGCGCTCGATGTGCTGGCGCTGGAGCCGGGCAAGATCATGAGTGCGGCCGATCTGGCCGGCTTTCCCCAACCTGCCCCTACCGCGCGGATTGCCTACGGCAACCAGGCGCTGCAGTTTGGTGACTTGCGTATCCCGGATGGACCAGGACCGCATCCGCTGGCGATTTTCATTCACGGCGGTTGCTGGCTGTCGGCCTACGACATCAGCCACAGTGCCAAGCTGACCCAGGCGCTGGCGGACAGCGGAATTGCGGTTTGGTCAGTGGAGTATCGCCGCGTGGGCGATCCCGGCGGCGGCTGGCCCGGGAGCTTTCGGGATGTGGGCAAGGCTGCCGACCACCTGCGTGAGCTGGCCACCCAATATCCGCTGGCGCTGGACCGGGTAGTGGCGATCGGCCATTCCGCGGGCGCCCATTTTGCGCTGTGGTTGGCGGTCCGCGACCAGATTCCCCCAGAGCACGCCCTGGCGGCCCCGGAGCCCTTGCCCATCGCGGCGGTATTGGGGCTGGCGCCGGCCGCTGATCTGGGCTTTCTGCACCAGCAGCAGGTCTGCGGCCAGGTGATTGACGGGCTGATCGGCGGATCCCCCGATCGTTACCCTGAGCGCTATCGTTGGGCCGATCCCGCCCGGTTCGCGCTGCCGGGTTTGATGCAAGTGATGGTGATCGGTGCACATGATCGCGCCTGGGCGCCGGTGGGCGAGCGCTATCTGGCGGTGGCTCAAGCGCGCAACGATCAGGTGCGCCGGGTCGATGCGCCGGAATCGGGCCACTTCGAGATGATTGATCCAGATTCCAGCACCTGGCCACTGATTCGCGACTGGGTGCATCAGTTGGTTTCCGTGGGTGGCGGTCAGCTGCCTGCGGCGGACAAGCAAAGCGATGAATGAAGCGCTGATTCGAGCCGCTGCGCCTGCGGATTTTGCCCGGATCCTGGCGCTCAACGCCGATGCTGAAGTGCAGACCAGCGCGCTGGATCTGGCGCGCCTGGGCGAGCTGGACCAACAGGCCTGGTATCACCGAGTAGTAGAGATGGATGGCGTGGTCAGTGGATTTCTGCTGGTGCTTGATCAGCGCAGCCAGATCGAAGGCGCCAACTTCGAGTGGTTTCTGGCCCGCTACAGCCACTTTGCCTACGTCGACCGGATCGTGATCGACCGGCGAAGCACCAGCAATGGGCTGGGCTCAGCGCTTTATGCCGATCTGATCAGACAGGCGCGCAGCAGCGAGGTGCCGCAGCTGTGCTGCGAATACAACCTGCAGCCGCCCAACCCTGGTTCCGCTGCCTTTCACGCTCGCCATGGTTTCGTCGAAGTCGGGCAGCAGCAGTTGAGCAGCAGCAAGCGGGTATCCATGCAGCGACTGCTGCTGGCTGATGCCTGATGCCTGATCGACTAGCGCTCGCCGAGTTCGCAATGCTGCGTCGGAGATCTGCCAACCGATTCAGCGGCTAGTTGCCGAAGTCGTAGCTCATCACCTTTTCCGGCTCCTGCAGGAAGTTGCCCTGCACAAAGCTCACCCCGCAGGAGAACAGGATCGACATGCTGGCTGCGTCCTCGACAAACTCGGCGATGACTTCGCGGTCCAGCCCGCGCGCCTCCTGACAGATTTCCCGAACCTTTTGCTGGCTCTCGGGATTCTTGTGCATGTCGGCCATGTAGGTCCGGTCAATCTTGATGTACCGGGCAGGAACATGCTTGAGCAGCTGGAAGGAGTTCAGGCCGCTGCCGAACTGCTCCAGTGCAAACCCGCAGTTGAGCTGGGCCAGACCCTGAGCCAGGAATCTTGCCGGCTTGAGGTTGGTGACCACCTTGCTTTCCGGCATCTCGAATATTAGATGCCGGCCGGGCAGGCGAGACAGCTTGAGCTGCTGCGCGAGCCACGGCAGCAGGGTGCCGTCCTGGATGCTGTGCGGGGTCAGCTTGATGAAGAAGGTGCACTTGACGCCTTGCTTGAGGCGTTCGGAGAGCACGT
>JAGRJL010000770.1:0-2536 GCA_020442775.1 Lysobacterales bacterium
GGTCGCCGACCTGGCGCAGCAACTGCAGCGCGGTGAGTTGATCGCCTATCGCGACGAGGCCACTGTCGAAGAGTGGCGACGGGTGGTGGCCTACGCGGTGTGGAAGCTGAGCGGCGAACGCCAGCGCCAGTTGCTTGCAGACTTCGAGTCGATTACCACAGCATCGCATTCGCCAACCGAAGCGATGACGCAACTGCCCCAATGCCGTGACCCGGACGACCAGAAGTTCCTGCAGCTGGCGGCGTCGGCCTCGGCGACCGCACTGCTCAGCAAGGATCGCGATCTGCTCAAGCTGGCACGGATCTGCCGGCGCCGTTGCGGTTTTGCCATTCTCAGCCCGAGCCAGTGGGGGCAACTGGACGGGCCGGCCCGGTCGGCGCTGCAGGCCGAGCTGAGCCGCGGTCGCTCCGCGGTTGGGCAAACCGGGTTCTGAGTCCGTCTGGAATCCGGCGCCTTCTGCCCGACCGAACTGCCACTTGTCAGCTGGGGCCGTCAGCAGTAGCTTGGACCGAGTGCCATCCTGGGATGATCCGTGCACAAGGGGGCTCTACGGCAGGCGAGCGCGACTGGCGGGCTGGTAGCAGCCGCGGCCTTTGCGCTGCTCAGCGTCAGTCTGGCGTTGCGCCAACCGCTGCCTACCGCGCCCGCCGCCGTTCCGCCCAATCCAACGACGCACGAATTGCCCCCCAGCGCTGCACGCTGGGCACCGCTGACCCGGGTCCTGCTGGCCGACGATCTGACTGCCGCGGTGAATCAGCTGCGCCTGAACCCGCAGTTCGACGCGCTCAGCCCACGCGAGATGCGGGCACTGGTGGATCAGAGCTGCAGAGTCCCCCAGCTGCTGCAAATGGATGGTCGCGACGGACCGGACTGGCGACGCGATCCCTACCTGCACCGGCTTCAGCAGCGCTGCGCCGGCTGGGCGGTGCCTTCGATGTTCGTGGCCGAAAGTGGTGACGATGTCTATTGGGAAGAAGGCGCGTCGGATGGCCCCCCAGCGCTGCTGCTGCAGCGCTTGCGCGAGGCCCGCGATCCGGCTGCTCTGCGTCGTGCCTGGTGGGATGCCTACCGCTTCGACGCGCTGCCGCAGGAGCAGATCTTTCCCGATCGCCGGCGCCTGCTGCCGGAAGAGGCGCGTCATCTGATCGAAGTGGTGATCGATTGGCGCCAGTGCGCCCGCTACGCCGCTTGCGGGCCGGACAGTTTGCTGACCCTGCGGGTCTGCGCCAGCCACGGCTGCCTGGGCGAGCAGGATCTGTTGGGTGCCTGGAACCAGGCCCTGTCGCCGCGGGATTTCGAGGCGGCGCAGGCGATCTCGGCGTGGCTGCCGCGCTGGGTGGTGGATGAATAACCCGCGGCTGAGCGCGGCAGTGGTGGTGGCACTGGCGATTGCTGTACTCAGCGTGCGTCAGCCAGCGACCGAACCCGCGATCAGGGCCGATGCGCCGGTGCTAACCGTTCCCGAGTCCTCCGCGGACGCTGCGCCGCAGCCGCTAGCCGCGCACTTGCGCACGACTGGCCAGGTCACCGGTGAGGCGCGCCAGATCCGCGACTTGCGGCTGGCTGATGGCTTCCCGGCGGCGCTGCAGGCGCTGGCCGCGCGCAGTCTGGACAGCGATCCGCTGCGGGTAACTGCCCATGAGGATGTGCGCAGCGTCTGCGCGCTGGTCCATCAGCCCGATACGGTCAGCGGGCGGGTCGATCTGGACCCCAATCGGCGACCCTGGCTGGACCAGCTGCAGCGGCGCTGCGCCGGCCTGGGCCCGAATCAGCTGCTGCCGCTGGAGCCGACCCGTAGCGCGGTCCTGGTCTGGCGCGCCCAGGTGCCGGAGACCGTGGCTGCCCGTGAGGGTGAGCAGGCCGCGCTGCGCCAGTCGATGGCTCTGCTCGGTAGCAGCGTCGACACGCGGCTGCTCTACGCGGCGCTGCGCTATGCGCTGGTCGAACAGCAGCTGCCGCTAGCCACCATTTTCGCCGGGCGGCAAATACCGGTGCAGGCCGATATCGAACTTACCCTGGTCAACGCCGCCGACTGGATCGCCTGCGCGCGCAGCGACAGCTGCGGCAGCGATGGCCTGTGGACCCACTATCAGTGCGCACAGTTCGGTTGCCCGCCGGGAATCGACTTTCCGGTCGCGCTACAGCGGAATTCACCGCAGTGGCAGTTCGAAATTGCTCAGGCGCTGACTCGCTGGGCGCTCAGTCTGGAGAGGGACAGCGGCGGCTGAGGCTGTGACTACTAGGTGGTCTGAGCAGTCCCGCGGCGCTTCTGCCGACCCTGGTACATCAGTCCATCAGCGCGGGTTAGCGTGGCGCTTAGCGATTCGCCCGCCTGGCGCAGCGCGCAGCCCATCGAGTAGGCGCAGGGTGCCTGATCGTGATCGCGCTGGAGCAGGTCAAGGATTCGCTCCAGCGCCTGCTGATCGGCGTGCCCCAGCAAGAGTACGAACTCATCGCCGCCGACTCGCACCAGCGCATCGCCGCTGAGCATCCGTTCCTGGAAGAACCGGGCCTGATCCTTGAGCACCTGATCACC
>JAGRJL010000770.1:2642-4320 GCA_020442775.1 Lysobacterales bacterium
TTGAAGCAGCCGGTCAGGGCATCACGCAGGCTCTGCTCGCGCAGGGCTCTGGCCTGTTCGATCTGTTCGGTGACGTCCACCGCGTGGCCGATCACGTATTGAGACGGCAAATCCGGGGGCGACAATCGACTGGTGTAGCGCCAGTGACGCAGTCCCAGCTTGGGCAGATCGACGCTCACGGTGCCCTCGGTATGACCGTTAGCCTGCATCTGCTGCAGGTAGTCCCGCCACTCGCGCTGACCGGCGCCGCGAATGAAGTTCATCACCGATTGCCCAACCAGATCGTCGGTGGGCTTGCCGACCGCCTCGGCCACCGCCGGATTGACCATCAGCAGCTTGCCGTCCGGGTCGTGCAGACAGACGAAGCCGGCGCTGAGCGCGAGCAGTTCACCGGCCTGCGACTGACTTTCCAGCTTGGCCTGCAGCGCGCGGGTCAGCTTGCGGTTGGAGCGGCGCTGCTGAATCAAAAAGGCCACCAGGACGATCAGGGTCAGCAGGGTCAGCCCCACCAGCGCATTGCTGAGACGATTCTGTTTGTTGAGGCTGCGCGCGCGCTCGTCGGCGAGTTTGGCTTCGCTCTCCAGCCGCAGCAGCTGATTCTGCTGCTCGGCGTACTTGAGGCGGGCCTCGAAATCCTCGGCCGCGCGCGAGCGGTCGAGCTGGATCACCTGTTGGTCGAGGTCGATCAAGCGCAGGATCAGCGCGGGGGCATCAGGATGATTGGGATCATCGGCCACCAGATTGGTCAGCAGCTGACGACCCACCCGCAGCTCATCGCGGACCAGGCCCAGATTGCGGAAGTCCCGATGGGCGGTGCGCAGGTGCGCCAGCGCCTGCTCGCGCCGTCCGGCGTCGAGCTCGGCCAGGCCCAGCACCTCGGTTCCCAGACCACGCAGCTGCGAGTTCTGTAGCTGCTGGCTGAGTTCCAGCACCTTCTCCCCGTTGGCGATCTGGGTAGGAATGTCGTTAACCAGGCGGGCCAGTCGGGCGGTTTCCAGAAACAGCTCGGCACTAAGCTTGGGATCGACGAAGTTTTCGGTGAGCGTCACCGCTTCGGCTAGGGTGTCACGCGCGCGCTCCATCTGCCCGGTCTGGGCCAGCGATCGGGCCAGATTGCGCAGCAGCCGGACCCGCATGGGCAGGCCCTCGCCGTCCGGCAGATGAGTCAGGCCACGAGCAGCGTACTCCGCTGCCAGCGCGTGCTTGCCCAAACTGTAACTGAGCGAGGAGTAACCCAGATCCACATCGGCCGACAGCTCCGGCTGCGGATGGTCCTTGAGCAATAGCTCAGCCTGCGCCATCTGCTGCTCACCGCGGGTGTAGTCCTGCATCGCCATGCTGGCGCGCGCATCGGCGATGTGCCCGCGCACCTGGACGATCGGGTCGTCGGCCAACTCGCCGTGTTCTGCGGCGGCCGCACCGGCAGATTGCTGACAGCTCCAGTCCGCATTGACCCGGCAGGCGTTGGCGCGAGCCAGCTGCAGCAGGGCCAGTTCGCGCTGATCCTGACGCTGCTGCGCATCGGCAATCCGCGCCGGCAGCGCCGCGAGCGTGCCCTCGGGATCGACCAGCGCCTGACGTTCCAGCGGGTGGCGTGGGAGCGAAGAGCTTTCGCCCACCTCGTCGGCAGCAAGCTCGGCGCCCTCCTGGGCGAGCAGCGATCCACACGCCCAAAGCA
>JAGRJL010000771.1 GCA_020442775.1 Lysobacterales bacterium
AGGCGCATGACGCGCTGCTGCATATCGACGAATGCCACGCCACCGGCTTCATCGGTGAGCGCGGTCGCGGAACCGCCGAGCATCACGGGGTGATGGACAAGATTGACGTTTACACCTCCACCCTGGGCAAGGCGCTGGGCGGCGGTCTGGGCGGCTTCAGCACCGGCCGCCAGGAGATCATTGATCTGCTGCGCCAGCGCTCACGTCCCTATCTGTTCTCCAACACCCTGCCGCCTGCGGTAATTGGCGCCAGCCTCAAGGTGCTGGAGTTGCTCAACGACGCCGATCATCTGCGCGCGCGGCTTCGCCGCAACACAGAACACTTCCGCACCCGGATGGGTGAGGCTGGATTCGAGCTGCGCGGAAACCATCCGATCTCGCCGGTGATGCTCTACGACGCTCCGCTGGCCCAGCAGTTCGCCAATCGCCTGCTGGAGGAAGGGGTCTACGCGATCGGCTTTTTCTTCCCGGTGGTGCCGAAGGGACAGGCGCGCATTCGAGTGCAGCTATCGGCCGCGCACGAAGCCGAACACATCGACCGGGCGGTGGATGCCTTTATCCGGGTTGGTCGCGAACTGAAGCTCCCCGGTCTGAAGGGATAGCCGTTCACCAACTCATCTCACAACGCGTGATCTGATTCGCCTTCGTCACCTGTCACCCCTTCGCTCAGGAGAGCCCGTGTCCGAACATCGAGCCAAACTCATCTGGAGCCACGACGGCAGTGATTTTCTTGCCAGGAACTACACTCGCAATCATCGCATCGAGTTCCCCAATGGCCAGAGCTATGCAGGCTCGGCCGCGGTCGAGTACGGTGGTGATGCCGCTTGTGTCGACCCGGAGGCTGCCTTCACTGCCTCACTGTCCAGTTGCCACATGTTGACCTTCCTGGCGCTGGCTGCGGTCAAGGGATTCGTGGTCGAACACTACGAGGACGATGCGGTCGGCACGCTGGGCAAGAACGAACAAGGGCGGCTGGCCATGACCCACGTTCGGCTCTCGCCGCAGATTCGCTTCGCCGGAAACGCACCGGATGCCGACACCCTGAAAGTGCTGCATGAACGCGCGCACCGCGCCTGCTTCATCGCCAACTCGGTCTCTACCATCGTCGAGGTGGCGTAAGGGCGCTGGCGGGAATCGATCTGATGAGTGAGCAGAGCAATCCAGGCAGTCGCAATGGATTCTGGACCGCGCTGGTGCGCTGGTTCGACACCAGCGTCGGGGAGCAGGAGCTGGGGCCGGAGGCTGATCGCATCGACTGGGCTCGGGTAGTGCCTTTCCTGCTGGTCCACCTGTGCTGTCTGTTCGTATTTGTGGTCGGCTGGAGCTGGACTGCGGTGATCGTCGCTGCGCTGTCCTATGCCCTGCGGATGTTTGCAGTCACCGGCTTCTATCACCGCTATTTTTCCCACAAGACCTTCAAGACCTCCCGCCTGGTGCAGTTTCTGTTCGCCCTGCTGGCGACCAGCAGCGTCCA
>JAGRJL010000772.1 GCA_020442775.1 Lysobacterales bacterium
CGACGGGGTGCGCACCCAAGGATCGATGGAGAGACTACTGCAGGCCCGCGGCGAGTGGCTGGTGCCCAGTTTTGGCCTAGAGCAGGGCGGCTTTGCCGAGGCGGCAGCCAACGCCAGGGAGGCGCTTCCCGCCGACAGCGAGCGCTGCGAACCATTGATACTGCTGGCGTCTGCGGCCCCGACCCAGGCGCGGCTGGCCGCATTCAGCCGATTGCTGTGGCTGCAGTTGATCTTCCATGCGGTCCCGCTGCTGTTGCTCGGCTGCTGGGGCGCCTGGCAATGGGACCGACGAACCCTGGTGGCAGGGCCCGGATTCGCAGCTGAGGGCTAGAGTCAGAAGACGGGTTGTCCGCCGCTCGCTCCCACCTTCAGCCTATTCGAAACCGTTCGCGAACAAGCCATCACCGGGGCCATTGAATCCGGCGACGGCGTAGACATCGACCGATTGGGCGCCCCCACCGCCCTCGTTGCGGTTGTCGGTGTAGATCGCGATCACGTCATTCATCAACAAATCCAGACCCTGGTAATCGCCCCATTCGAAACCGTCGGTGATGTTCGGAGAGGTCACCGCCGTGAGGCGAATTGGCGTGCCCCAGGTCTGCGCGCCATCGTTGGAGACGTTGTAATACAGGTCAACCCCGGTGCGATTAACGCTGTGACGGGTGTCGTAGAAGATCACGTGGACCCGGCCCTGATCATCCACGCGCAGCCATTGCTGATAGCGATCGACGGTGTTGGCATCGGCGCTGGAGTGGGGACTGGTGACCGTCCAGGTGCCGCTGCCGGCGCGCCGAAAGGCAACCCGAACGCGTCCGTGATTGTTGTTGGGATTGGCGCTGTCTGGTCCGGTATTGTCGGTGAATGCGACGTAGATCGAGTCCTTGAACGGCCCGTTACTGAGGTCCACGTCCGCCGAGACGTAGATGAACACGTTGCGTGTTTCCATCGATGGCAGCGCAAAGTCGAAGTTGCCCAGCGTATCGGCGACGGTGGTTGCGGCGCCGAAGCTGGCACCACCGTCGGTTGAAGTGGCGATGCGGATGTCACCACCGTTGCTGGTGCGCGGAAACACGTAGTGAACCCGGCCAACACTGTCACTGGTTAGATCGCAACCGATGCCGGAGGCGCCAGCATCAATCGTCAGGACAGTGCCAAAAGTGAGGCCTCGATCGGTTGAGCGAGCAAACTTTTGCACGTTGTCGTCGTGCCAGCACAGATAGACGTTGTCCAGATTCGGGGAAGTAGCATGGGTATCGACGTGCAGATATTCCTTATCCGACCCGCCACTGCTGAGCTCGGTCACCAAGGTCCAGTTGGCGCCGTTGTCGGTGGAGCGGTAGAAGGGCACACCATCGATCAGCGACGCCGTGTAGGCGACCGTGCCGTCCGAAGACCAGCCCACGGTGGGATCGCAGCATTCGTTGCCCGGCAGAGTGCCGCCGAGGAACCAACTCGCGCCACCGTCACTCGATCGCCACATCGTCTGCGGTCGCGTCGGCCCGTTGGTTCCGGCGATCAGGATATTCGAATTGACTGGGTTGATCGCGATTGCAGATTCGGCTCCCCCGTTGGGGGTGCTCAGACGGACCTCACCAGACAAAAACTTGGGCCAATCCCAGGTCTCCTCGCCAACCTCCTTGCGGCTGGCGACGGAAATCTCGAAGCGTCCGTCGACCTGACGCCGAACGCTTCGATGGTAATGACCGTCAATCAGAAAGCCGCCGGCTTCCAGCAAGAACTGGTTGAAAGCACGCTTCGGATAATGCTGACCGTCACCGTCCAAACTCAATTGCCATCGCCGACGCAATTCAATGCGGAAGAACGCCGGAACGGGTTC
>JAGRJL010000077.1 GCA_020442775.1 Lysobacterales bacterium
CAGCCCTTCCATGTGGCCGAGGTCTTCACCGGTGCCCCGGGCAAGTACGTCACCCTGAAGGAAACCATTCGCGGCTTCAAGATGATCGTCGACGGCGAGTGCGATGCTCTGCCCGAGCAGGCTTTCTACATGGTCGGCACGATCGACGAGGCCTTTGCCAAGGCCAAGAAGATGGCCGAGGCCGCCTAAGACTGAAAGTATCGACCGACTGGGGTCAGCATTGACGCCACGAGGTCAGCCCAGGCGGCACCGTGAGGTGCTGCCGGATGGCAAGGAGATCAAGGATTTATGAGCACCATCCGAGTCGACGTGGTCAGCGCCGAGGCAGAGATCTACAGCGGCGATGCCAAGCTGGTCGTGGTGTCTGGTGAGATGGGTGAGTTGGGTATCGCGCCACGACATGCCCCGCTGATTACCCGGATCAAGCCGGGCCAGGTGCGGGTCATTACCCCGGACGACGAAGAACAGTTCTTCTACGTCTCCGGCGGCATCCTGGAAGTTCAGCCACATGTGGTGACTGTCCTGGCTGACACCGCCGTCCGTGCCAACGATCTGGACGAGGCTGCGGCAACCCGGGCGCGTGAGGAAGCAGAGCGGGCCCTGGCCAATCGTCAGGATGCGATGGAGATCGGCGAGGCCCAGGCCCAGCTGGCCCAGGCCATGGCGCAACTTGCCGCGCTGGAACGTTTGCGCAAGAACCTCAAGGGCTGATCCGATACAGGCCGGCACCGTCTCCCAGTGCCGGCTGCTTCCCCTCTGTCGACTTATCCCCCTCGATAAATCGCCCCAAATCCCACCGATTCGCGCCAGACGCGCACTTCACTCAGCGGCATTTCTGCCGATAGCTGCGCCCAGATCCAGCGCGCGATGTTCTCCGAAGTAGGGACCTCGATAATGGGGTTCAGCATGCGGTGGTCCAGCTTCGCGCGGACTTGCTCCACCGCTGCGGTCATCACTTCCTCCCGAATCACATAGCCATCGGCGGCGTCTCCGACGCAGCGGACCTCCACGCTGTAGCTGTGCCCGTGAATCTCCGGATAGTCGGAAAGCTGATGCGCGGCCTCAAAGGTGAAGCGCTTGAAAATCTCGATCATGAAAACTGACTCTTTCAGTTGACGCGGCTCCGGCCAAGCCCTTGCCGCGCTTTGGGGGCGCGCATTGTAGGGCAGTCTTGCGCCACTTGCAGGCCGGGTACACTATCGGTGTCGCCACCGCATCAAACGGGGAGTGCGGACATCAGCCAGCTGCGGACGCCAATCCGACACTCGCGTTCGAGTCAGCGCGCGCAGGCCAGGCATTGGTGGCTCCTGACGCTTTTAACCATGCTCTGGCTGACGGCAGCGACCGCGGCAGAGCAGCGCGTGCTGGTCATGGGTCGCCTGAGCGACGATCCAGGCGGGTATATCGGCAGACTCCAGCCCCTGCTTGACTACGTGGTCGCCGATCTCGCCGATTTCGGCGTCGAGCGCGGTCAGGTCATCATGGCGCGCGACGCCAACCAGATGGCCAGCTACATTCGTCAGGAGAAGGTCGACTGGGTGGGCGACACCGCGGCGGTCGCACTGCTGCTGATCGATCGCTCCGATGCAGTGCCCCTGGCGATGGTTGCCAAACACGGCAGCACCCGATACCGGACGGTATTGTTTGCCAGACGCGACAGCGGTATCGCCAACATCGCCGATCTTGCCGGAAAGACCATCGCGTTCCAGAACTCGAACTCCACCTCGGCCTATTACCTGCCGGCAGGCATGCTGCTGGACGCTGGTCTGCGACCAGCGATTCTGGTTTCACCCCTGGAAAAGCCCGCGCCAGGGGTGGTCGGATATGCCTTTTCCCGCCTCGAGGCCAACAGTGCGGCGTGGGTGCACAAGCGAGTGGTCGATGCGGCTGCAGTCAGTGATCAGGATTGGGAAGACACCGCGCGGGTGCCTGACAGCTTCCGAAAGGATCTTCGGGTGTTCGCCGAATCGCCGGCGGTTCCGCGCGGCGTGGAACTGGTTCGGCCAGGACTGGACCCAGCCTTGCGTGATCGTATCCTGCAGCGCTTATTGGGCGCGCCAGAGAGCGAGGCGGGTCGGAAAGCACTTAGCGAGTACTTTCGTACCGAAAGATTCGTGGTCCCTGACCGGGAAGATCTGGACGACCTCTATGCGCTACGGCCATGGTTGCGCCGAGTCCGCGAGGAGGTCGAATAGTGCGGCTGGGGCTGTCGGCAAGGCTAAGCCTCCTGGTTGCCACGGTGCTGGTACTGGCGCTGATTGCCTTTGCCTGGTTCTGGACCGGCTTGCGCCAAACCGAAAGCGAAATTGCCCAGCGCGCAGCCGCATTGCTGGCCGAACGGGCACGCACGGATCTCGCCGTCCGGGCCACCCAGACCGCCGACTATTTGGGACAGGCGCTGGTGAATCCGCTTTTCTACGTCGACCTGCTCTCGATCCAGGACCTCTTGGCGCCGGTCCAGCGACAGGCAGATGTCGCCAGCGTGGTGGTTTACGACCAGGCAGGACGGATGATGCATGACGGTTCGGTAGACTTGGCCGCATTTGGCGAACAGGTCGACAACGGCCTGCTGCCAGCGGATGGCAAGCCAGTACTGAGCTGGGGCCGAGAGTTGCTGGAGGTGACCGCGCCGATCCGGCTCGACGAACGGCTGATTGGCGCCGTGCGCATCGGTTTTCATCTCAATCCCATCGAAACCGAGAGCGCAGCCGCCCGAGTGGAGGTCGATAGACAACTCTCCACACTGCACCGCAGGCAGGGTCAATCCTTCGCCGCACTGGGCATTGCGATCCTGGTGCTGGGTGCAGGAACAGCCTGGCTGATTGCCCGAGGCTGGCTCCGCCCAATCCAGGAACTGGCGGTGATGTCTCGCCAGTTGGCCGCCGGGCTCTACGCCAAGATGCCGATTTCCAGCAAGCGACAGGACGAACTCGGCGAACTCGTGCGGGCCTTTGAACAGATGAGCGAATCGCTGGCCAGCCACGAAGCGGCCATGCGCCGCGAGGCGCAGGAAGACTCACTAACCGGCCTGGCCAACCGGCGCCGCTTCGGTGAGCAGCTCGATCGCGCGCTGCGCCATCTTGCTCAGAAACGGACCCAGGCGGCGCTGGTCTTTTTTGACCTGGACGCATTCAAGCAGGTCAACGACGCACTGGGCCATGAGAGCGGAGACTTCCTCCTGCGCGAAACCGCCAGGATGCTGTCGAAGGCAGCGGAAGAATTGGGCCTGGGAGAACATGGCATCGTCGCACGCCTGGGTGGCGATGAGTTTCTGGCCTTGTTCACCGGCGACCAGGCTGAGGAGCGTGCACGTCTGTGCGCAGAGCGACTGCTGGCTGATCTCAATGGCATGCGCCCCAGCCAACTGCTAGCACGCAACCCCAGCGCCAGCGCAGGAATGGCGGTTTATCCCGCCCATGGCGACACCGCCAAGAGTCTGCTCAAGGCGGCCGATCTGGCGATGTACGCGGCCAAGCGGGCCGGCGGCGGCAAGCTTTGTCGATTCGAACCGCTGGCTGCCGAGGGTGACTACGAAAATCTGCTCGCTGATCTGACACAACAATTGCGAGAGGGGAACGCCGCCGCGCAATTGCATCTGCTCTATCAGCCCATTGTCGACCTCAATAGCCGGAAGACGCTCGGGGTAGAGGCCCTGATCCGTTGGCATCACCCGCAACTGGGCGAATTGCCCCCGGTCGCATTCCTGCAGCCCGCACTGCGCGCCGGCCTGGGAATCGAGCTGTCCCGGTTGACGGTGAAAATGGCGTTGACGGACCTGGCTGACTGGCTGAACCAGGATCCCGCCCGATTCGTCTCGATCAATCTTGACCAGGCCAGCTGGAACGATGGGGAACTGTTGACAAGGCTGCGCGAGCAGCTAGCAGACGCGGGAGTGAAGCCGCAACAGCTCTGTCTGGAACTACCGGAGAGGCTGTATTGGGATCAGCCGGAACAAAGCCAGCGCCAGGTTGCCCGGCTGCGTGAGCTTGGTGTCCAGATGTGGCTCGATGACGTCGACGGCGGTGCCGAGCGGGCCAGCACGATGCGCCACTTCCGGGTGCGCGGGATCAAGCTGGATCATCGACTGGTCGCCGGCATGCTGCGCAAGCCCGAGGATCTTCGCCAGGTTCAGGTGTTGATACAGGTTGCCATCGACGCACAGTTGGAAGTGGTTGCCGAGGCAGTGGAGAGCGAGGCGCAGGTCAAACTGCTCACCGCGGCCGGGTGCACACTGGGACAGGGATTTGGTCTGGTCATGCCAATCAGCGCAGCAGATTTGCTCAAGCGGGAAGCAACGGACTACGCAGCTTCGCTTTGAGCGCATACACTGCGCGCCATGATCAAGTCAGCCCTGCATATCGTGGTCCTCGCTGCCGGCGAGGGTCGCCGGATGAACTCATCGCTACCCAAGGTTCTGGTTCCCATTGCCGGCCAGCCGATGCTGGCGCACGTACTCAGGACCGCCGCGGCGCTCGAACCCGCCGCTATTCACGTAGTCCACGGCCATCGAGGAGAGGTGGTCCAGGCCGCGTTTGCTGAACGCTCGGAACTCAGCTGGGTGCATCAGGCCGAACAGAACGGCACCGGACACGCGGTGCAGCTCGCCCTGCATCAGATCCCCGACGACGCCAGAGTGCTGGTGCTCTACGGCGATGTGCCGCTG
>JAGRJL010000773.1 GCA_020442775.1 Lysobacterales bacterium
CGAGGATCTGGCAGCACAGCGGCTATGGCGCGGGCAACCGTGCGCCGCAGTTCTATCGTCGCCTGTATCAGGCAATTCTCGCTGGTCAGCCGGACCAGGCGCTGCAGGAGCAAGCGGTCGAGATCCTGCAGCGGGCGCGGGCGAAGGGTGAACGGCTGGCGGCCGCCGACGCCATCGCGGTGCGCCACCATGCAGTGATGCTGGCGCAGCTGCGCCGGCGACCAGCACCGATCCTGGATGATCTGGATGACGCGCTGATCAGCTGCTGCGTCAAGGGCGACCCCGCGGTCGAAGGCGCCCTGCTGCGCGAGGTCATGATTCAGACCCATGTTGGCAAACGCGTCGGCGAGGTCACCGCCAACGCCGGCCAGCTGCCGCTGGTGCGCGACTTTCATCGCCAGCTGGCGACGCTGCAGCTGAGCTCGATGATCGCCACCGAGGACGAGCACGCGCTGGCGCTGGATCGCCGGCAACCGGACGACCGCCAGCGATCGGTTTTCCTGCACCGCCTGAAGCAGCTTGAGGTGCCGCTCGCCACCCTCAGTAGCTCCCACAACCCACTCGACCAATCGCTGTTCAGAGAGCACTGGCAGCTGCGCTGGAGCCCTGAGGTAGAAAGCAGCCTGATCGAGCGCAGCCTCGACGGCGACAGCGTCGAGAGCGCCGCAGGGGTTGGCTTCGAACGGGCGCTGCGAGCAGCAGGACTGGACGCCCGCGGCACCTGCAGACTGCTGCTCAGCGCGGTCTCGATGGCGCTGCCGCAGCTGCTGCAGCTCGCGCGTTCAGCCTGTGCGCAAGCGGTAGATGAGGACCCGCGACTGGTTTCGCTAGCCGACGCGCTGGCCAGCCTGCGCATGCTGCAGCGGGGCGACACCGATGAACAGACACAGCGCTTTGCGGAAACGCTGATCGAACATGCCTGGGACCGGGCCTGTTTCGCCGTACCGGAAATCGCCGCTGCGCCGGCAGAACAACGCGAAGCGATCATCGACGCGCTCAAGTCACTGGCAGAAGTCGCCCTGACTCATGATCAGCTGGACCGCGAGCTGCTGGTCGGCGCGCTGCAAACGGCGATCCAGTTGACCAACGATGACACCCTGCGCGGCGCCTTCCAGGCGATCCTGATCGACCTGGGGGTTCTGGCAGTGAGCTCGGTCGCGGCCGAGTTGGCCAATTACGCCCAGGCCCATCAAACGCTGCAGATCCGTGCCGGCGATTATTTGCATGGCCTGCTGCGCGCCTCCACCACCGCAGTGATGCTGGGCGCTGGGCCGCTGGTGTCGGCGCTGGACACGGTACTGGGCAGCGTCGATGCCCACGGCTTCATGGCGATGCTGCCGCGCCTGCGCGGCGCGATCGAGGCGCTGCATCCGCGCCAGCGTGAAGCCTTCGCCAGCCAGGTCGCGCGACACCTGGGGGTTGCCACCGATCAACTGGAGCAGCAGTTGCCCAGCTCAGCGAAGACGCTCGCCTTGATTGCCGAGATTGATCGGGAGGTTCGCCAGATCATGCAGCAATGGGAGCAGCCATGAACCCCACGCTGGCGCGCTGGCGCGCGTTGCTCGGGCGGGAGCGAGCCAACAGCGCAGGCCTGCCGAACGCTGAGGGTGGACCTGATACGGCCCAGCTGGACCAGGCCGGCGAGCTGTTGGACTACCTGTTCCGACCCTCCGAGCCAACCGCTGCCGGCAGACGCGGTGGCCGCCACAGTGGCGACGGTGTAACCGTGGCCCACTGGGTGGATCAGGTGCGCGAGCTCTTTCCACAACAGGCCAGGGAAGTGCTGGAAGGCGAGCTGGTGCGCCGCCGCGGGATAGGCGAACTGCTCGACCGCCCGGATGTGCTGGCGCGAATCGAGCCCAGCCTGGAGCTGGTCAAGACCCTGATCACCCATTCTCAGCTGCTCGACGCGCGGACCCGGGTGCTCGCCCGCAAGATCATCGATCAGGCGGTTTCCGAGCTGAAGGAACGGCTCAAGCTGCAGGTGGAACCGGCGCTGACCGGCGCGATCCGGCGCGACCGCCACTCGCCACGACCGGTGGCGCGCAACCTGGACCTGAAAACCACGATTCGACGCAATCTGCAGCACTGGGATGCTCAGCGTAAGGCAATACTGGTCGATCGCCTGTACTTTTACGCCGCAGAACGACGGCAGCGTCCGTGGCACATCATCGTCGCGGTGGACCAATCCGGCTCGATGCTTGATTCGGCCATTCACAGCGCGATCATGGCCTCGATCTTTGCCGAACTGCCATCGGTGCGAACGTCCTTGTTTCTGTTCGACACCCGCATCGCCGACCTGAGCGACCAGTTGGGGCAACCGGTGGACGTGCTGATGAAGCTGCAGCTCGGCGGTGGCACCGACATTGCCCAGGCGATCGGCTATGCGACGACCCTGATTCGCGAGCCCGCGCGCAGCATCGTTCTGTTGATCACCGACTTCTATGAGGGCGGAAATGCCGCCCGTCTGGTTACCCAGGTGGGCGAGTTGTGTGATGCCGGCGTGCGCTGCATCGGCCTGGCCGCCCTCGGCAGTCAGGCGCGCCCGCAGTACGACAAGGCGCTGGCCCAGCGCTGTCGCAAGGTGGGCATGGACATACTCAGCTGCACCCCGGAACGGCTCAGTGACGCCATCGCCGAAATCATTCGCGGTTGACCGACCGCGGCTGCCGCGACCCTGACGCGAACTCTCAGTAGGCGTAGTAGTCCTCGGGCACGGTTTCGGTCGGCCGCCAATCCAGCTCACCGGCCTCGGCAGCCTTGTAGCGCAGGATGGTATCGGCCAGCAGTTGCTCCATCGAGACCTCGCTGGTCGCGCGGGGCTTGCGCTTGTTCGCCGCCGCCAGCCAGTTCCGCGCAGTGGCCGATGGCAGCTGACCGCTCTGCACCAGACCCAGCAGCAGCACCAGCAAGTGCTTGCACACCTTGCCGCCCATGCCCATGCAGCGATCGAGATCGGCATCGCAGCAGCTGTAGCGCCCGTCGGCATTGATACGCGTGGAGTAGTAGCTGCTGAAGCCGGTCTGGCTGCGCACGATGCCGGCGGCGTGCTCACCATCCACGTCGACATAAAGCTGCATCCGGTCACGCCGCAGCATGTCCAGCGCACGCTGGATCCGCCGCGGGTCGGTCAGCCCTGGCAGCGCCGCCACCAGTTCGGCCAGCGGGCTGGCGCTGCTCTCCGCGGCGCCTTCCTGCGGCGCGCCGACCTGCGAGGCGAGCAGCTCCATGAAGGCGGATTCGTCAATGATCCGCAGCGCGGCGCCTTGCGCCTGCAGCTGGCTCGCCGCCTTCAACGCGGCCGCCTTGCCCTTGGCACGGCGATCACAAACCACCATAAAATCCAGGTCGACATCCACCTTCGGCGCCAGCTCCGCGCCCAGGGTGCGCAGCAGGGCCTCCGGGGAAGTGGCGCTGGCTCCCTGCCCCAGAGCCAGCTCGCCGGCGAAAAAGAAGCGCGCCTGACTCAATGCCGGACGCAGCAGATAGATGAACCCGGCTTCATCCAGAATCTCGAAGCGGGCGCCCTGTTCGCGCAGCGCCTGCGCCTTGCGGGTCGCCTCAGCCTTGCCCTTCTTGCGGCCCTCACCGAACACCACGTAGTCCAGTTCCGCGGCGAGGCTGTCGAGGAGCAGGGCGCCGCGCGCGAGCAGGGTTGCTTCCACCCCGAGTCCGTGATAGCGCGGCCATTGTTGGATATCACCGAATATGGCGAAGCGGCGGCCGCGCAATTCTTCCGCCCAGGGCAGCTTGTTGTGCATCTGCTGATTAGATTTGGTCAGGGGACGCCGAGCATTGCCGATGCGGCAATTGTGCCGCGACAGCTATCGCGCGCCCCGCCATGACACGCCACCAGCGCAGAGGCTGTTCCGAAGGTCTGCTCGAGCCGCATCAGACCGTCTCTGGGTCCAGCTCAGATCCCGTGACCACCCAGCGGCTGCGTTTCCACCCGCTGGCCAAAGCCCCGAATCATCGGCCTGCCTTTGGCGATCGCCTGTTGTACCGAGGGCAGCGCCAGCGAATCGGCGTGCGCCTGCCGGTTGTCCCAGACCTCGGTCACCCACAGCGCATCAGGGTCGGCAGGATCGGCAGCAACCACATAGCTGCGGCAGCCGGGCATTCCCTGCAGCCCCTCCAGGAGAATCCCCGCCAGAGCGGCCGCCTGTCCCGGGACCGCCTCAATCTTGCCGATCAATCCGTACATGCATTGGCTCCTTGGTTGTCCACGATTGGGCTGGTCAGGGTAGCGCAGGCCGCGGACCAAGCCCTGCAGCTGCTGCCGCTACGCTGCCAGGTGCTCGTCGGTGCAGACCCGATCGCGGCCGCCGCTTTTGGCGGCGTAAAGTGCGTGGTCGGCTCGCCGGACCAGTTCATCCCAGCGGCTGATCGGGCCGTCGCTCAGACAGATGCCGACGCTGATGGTGACCGCGTAGGGCCGGCCTTCGATTTGTGCGGGGTGCTCGCGCAGCGCCCGGCGCAGTTCCTCGGCAACCGTGACCGCGGCCTTGCGGTTGGGGAAGGTACCCAGGGCCAGAAACTCCTCACCGCCCCAGCGCACCAGCTGCAGTTCCGCCGGCAGGCTCAGGCGCAGGGTTGCCGCCGTATGCTTGAGGATCTGATCCCCGCTGATGTGTCCGTGGCGATCATTGACCCGCTTGAAATGATCAATGTCGATCACGATCACCCCGCAGCGCTCCATCCGGCTGGCCGCCAGCCGACTGGTCAGCAGCGGATCGGGGATTGCCTGGCGATTGCCCAGCCCGGTCAGCGGGTCGGTCCTCGCCGCGCGTTCGAGCTTGGCCCCGGTTTCGATCAGCAACTGGTTGAGCCGACGAACCGCGCGGACACGCCAGATCAGCACGCAGGCGACCACCAGCGCCAGCAACAGCCCGGCGACCAGCAGACCGCCGAGCAGCCGCTGACGTTCGACGATCAGCTGCTGGACCTCGCTTTGCCGCTCAAGCAAGGCCATATCCGACTCCATCTGCTGGCGCTGCATGCTGGCTTCCAGGTCGGCAATCCGCCGACTGGTCAGATTGGTTGCCAGCCCCGACTGGATCTCTCCGGCGCCGCGCAGAGCCGCAAAGGCACCAGCGGGGTCGCCGGCGGCGATCAGCACTTCGGCCTGCTGCTGGAGCAGATCCCGCTCCAGCAGGCGGTCGCCGCTGCGTCGCACGACCGGCAGCAACGCCTGGACTTCCTCGGCCGCCTCGTCGAAGCGCCGGTTGGCGGTGAGTATCTCCACCCGCCGGCTACGCCGGACCAGCCGCGAGCGCACCCCGTCGACGGCCTCGCCCACCGCCAGTGAGCGATCGATCCAGTCCAGCGCAGTGACTGCGTCACCCTGCGCCAACAGCAGCCTGGACTTGCGCCCGTAGGCGGTCGCCCGGGTCGCCGCATCACCGCTGTCCTCGGCCAGCTGCACGGCC
>JAGRJL010000774.1 GCA_020442775.1 Lysobacterales bacterium
GCAATTGTCACCGCGGATCAGCCACGAACAACCCGATAGCAGGGCTTGTAGGGTTCGGAACTGGGGATTTTCATCCGATTCTGCGCCACGAAATCCTGCAGCAGCAGATCCAGCGCCTGCATGATCTCCGGCTCGCCGTTGAGCTCATAGGGGCCGTGCTGCTCGATCAGGCGAATCCCTTCTTCCTTGACATTGCCGGCCACGATTCCCGAAAAAGCCCGGCGCAAATCGGCCGCCAGCGCGTGCTGGGCCTGATCTCGGCGCAGATTGAGGCTGGCCATGTTGGCGTGAGTGGGGCTGAACGGCTGCTGGAAAGCCTGCGGCATGTGCAGCGTCCAGTTGAAGAAGAAGGCGTCCTTGTTGGCGATCCGGTGCGCGCGAACCTGCTCGATCCCCTTGGCCATCAGCTGAGCGACTTCCGCAGGATCATCAATGACGATCCGGTAGCGTTCCGCCACCGAGTCCCCCAACGCCAGGCGCAGGAACTGGTCGATCTGCTCGAAATAGCGCGCGCTGTGCGCCGGGCCGGTGAACACCAGCGGAAACGGCAGCTGCGCATTCTCCGGGTGCAGCAGGATGCCAAGCAGGTAGAGAATTTCCTCGGCAGTGCCGACACCACCGGGAAAGACCACGATCCCGTGGCCCACCCGAACAAAGGCCTCCAGCCGCTTCTCGATGTCCGGCATGATCACCAATTGGTTGACGATCGGGTTGGGAGACTCGGCGGCAATGATTCCCGGTTCGGTAATCCCGATGTAGCGGTTGCTGCGCCGCCGCTGCTTGGCGTGGGCGATGGTGGCGCCCTTCATCGGCCCCTTCATCGCCCCCGGACCGCAGCCGGTGCAGATGTCCTTGCCACGAAGGCCCATCTCGTAGCCCACCCGCTTGGTGTAGATGTACTCGTCGCGGGAAATCGAATGACCGCCCCAGCAAACCACCAGGTTGGGATCGACCTGGGCCCTGAGCAAACCGGCGTGGCGCAGAATCGAGAACACTTGATCGGTGATCCCGCCGGTATCGTCGGAACAGTCAGCGTCACCGACGCGCAGCTGCGAATTGACGTAGAGAATGTCGCGCAGCACCGCGAACAGCAGATCGCGGGTACCGCGAATGATCCGACCGTCGACGAAAGCGTGGGACGGCGCGTTGACCAGTTCCAGCTTGACCCCGCGATCCTGCTGAACCACGCGAATATCAAAATCCGGATAGCGGGCGATCAGCGCGCGCGCATCATCGTTTTCGCTGCCGGTCGACAGCACCGCCAGCGCGCAACGGCGGAACAGGTGGTTGAGACCGCCGGCCGTGGCATCGCACAGGCGGCGAACTTCCGCGCGGGACAGCACCTCCATGCCGCTGCTGGGAAGAATGGTCGCGGTCACCCGCGCTTCGCTATTACTCATTTTCGCTCCTTGCAGACCACCCCGCCCCCTGGCGACGTGGTTCCTTGTCATTGATTGGCCGCGCGCCATGTCGACCACAGATCGGCCGGTGAGGAATAGTCACGGTAGGCGGGCGGCGTGACGGACGCAGAGCACCCATGCACCCTGCGCGTTGGCCCTATCATCGCGCGAACCGAGCGCCAAATCGACAGTGGCTGATCAGGCAGATCGGGATTGACGATTGCGGCAAGGCCGAGGCAGGCCTCGCAGCTTGCCTGTGACGCTTAGCGCTCGAAGGATTCCGGATTGACCCCGCCGCGGACCAGCTTGGCGTTGAAGCCGCGCTCGCTCAGCAGAAACGCCGCCGACGCGCTGCGTCGTCCAGTGTCGCAATAGACCCAGTACTCCTGCTTGGGATCGAGCGTCTCGAAACGCTTGCGCAACTGTCCCAGCGGCAGGTTGATGGCACCCTCGAGGTGCCCGCACTCGAACTCGGCCGGCAATCTGACGTCAGTCAGCTGGGCAGAATCAGGCTTGTCGCCCAGATCCACTTCATCAAGCAACGGCGCCTTGAGCAGGCGGTTGAATGCTGAACTGGACAGGCGCATCAAATTGCAGCGCGACAGTGCCCGCACCGAGGCATTGCGCGGCTCTCCGGAGACCAGCGCCTCCTCGCCGAAGCAGCGCCCGACGCCAAGCTGCGCCAGTTCCTCTTCCTCCATCCCGTTGGCCTGCTCCAGCAGCACCTGACAGCGCCCTTCGGTGACCACGTAGTAGTAGTCGCCGGGTTCGCCCTGGGTGATCACCACCTCGCCGGCATTGAAGCTGACCGGCTCCATGCTGGCGAAGATCTGGGCGATGTTGGCCGGGGGGATTCGCAGGAAAGCCTTGCTCTGCAGCAATGCGGTCATCCAGTCGTGTGAGTCGTCATCGACTTCGGTGCCAATCTCGGAAACCTCAACCTCCCCGGTCTGGGTCCAGGTCAGGAACACATCCAGCTGATCACGATCGACATAGAGCACCTTGCTGGGCTTGAGCGCCAGCGCCGCTGCGGTACGCCGCGGTCCTGGCGCCAGCGGATGGGCGGCCTCGGGATCCTCGGCGTGCAGCACCCGCGTGCCGCGATCGTCGCTGAGCTCGATCTCCCCTTCAATCAGATAGGCCTGGGTCTTGGCCAGTTCGCCGTTGCGAAAAACCGGTTGCCCTGCGCGGTACTGGAGCACGCTGGACTGCTTGGCCAACTGAGTTCGGTCCGCCGGCAGCAGCGCTT
>JAGRJL010000775.1 GCA_020442775.1 Lysobacterales bacterium
GCAGCTTCTCCGGGAAGCTGCGCAGGTCACCGATGCTCGAAGCCGCCACCTTGATGGTTTCCGGCACCGCCCGCAGCAGCCGGGCGAACTGGTCGATCACCGAACGCGCGCTGGCCTGAGCCACGTCGCGCTTGCGGGTCCGCGTCTCGGTCACCGTCTCTTCCTGCTCGCGTGGCGGCGGAATGCGCGGCTCCAGATCCAGCATCAGCTTGGCCAGGGCAATTCCCCCCTGCCCATCCAGCAGCGCATGGTGAATCTTGGTGTAGAGCACCGGCTGACCGGAATGGTGGCCCTCAATCACGTAGAAGCGCCACAACGGCTTGTCTCGCGGCAGCGGCTCGGCGTGCAGTTCTGCCACCAGACGCTGCAGCGCCGCGTCGGATCCGGGTGCGCGCAGCTTGCGCCGGAGAATGTGCTCCTCCAGGTCGATGCTGGCGCGATCTATCCAGACCGGATGGGCCAACTCCAGCGGTGCCGGCTGTAGAACCCGGCGCAACACCTTGGCCGCCGGCATCCGTTCGGCCATCAGATCCAGCAGTGACTGGTGGAAGTCGTAGCCGCGCTTGCGCGGTTTGCTCATCAGCAGCAGGCTGCCGATGTGCATCGGCGTCCCCAACCCCTCCAGATAGAGGAAGCTGGCGTCCAGTCCGCTCATTGATTTGATTCGGTCAGGCACGGCGACTCCTGCGCAGCAATGGGCGAACTATAGAGCAGCCCCGGCGAAGCCCGTTGTGCATCGCAGCAAGCACCCACTCCGTTGCCAGCCGATCCCCAGCTGCCATACTAATCGGCGACCGCCAGCGGAAACGAAACTATCGATGAGCCTACAGCTGAGTGAGCATCTGCCCCGAGTGCTGCCGTCGCCTCTGGACCAGTTCCTGGTGATCACCGAGATCGACGATGCCAGTGCCCTGGTTGGGCCCCTGTTCAAGCGAAAGTTCGGTGACCCGCCGCCGGATTTTCCGCGGCATCTGGTGGCTTTCTACCGATTCGAGGACGGTCGCCACGGGCTGCTCGGGTATTCGCACATGCGGCCCTTCGGCGACGTCTATCTGTCAGGCGGCTCGTGCACCGATGGCAACGTCTACCGGGCCATGAAAGCAGAGCACCAACACGCATTGCAGCAGGCCGGCGGGATCTGGTTCTACATCCTCAAATATGCCTTTGAGCGCTATCAGGACTGCTGTGACGCCTTTTTTGGTCATTGCGGCGACCCTCGGGCGCTGGAGGTGGCGCTGGCGGCCGGATTCGAGCAGACCGAAACCGAACACGTGATCGTCAACTGGCACAAGCAACTGCACCCGGTGGTCAAGCGCGCGCTGACCGCCAAGGTGGTTGCCCTGGGCCCGTTCTAGCCCGCGCCGATCGCCAATGACCGATTGTGAGCACCACCACGATCATCCGCGGTTGGTCGAACTATGCGGACAGGTGACCGAGTGCCGGCGCGGGGACGTGAGCAAGCGCTCGGATCGGTCCCGCTGGATCTTGCGGCTGCGGTTGCGGGTTTCCCGCTGGCGCTGGAATGGCGATCCAGACAACGCGGTCGATTCACCCCATCCGGAAATCACTCTGGTCGCGCCTGAGACTCGCTGGATCAGAATGCTCGATCGCAGCCCGCAGGCAGGTGATCGGCTGAGAATCCTGGCCGAGTACGCTGGCGAAACGACGATGTCACCGCGGAGCGCATTCATTGAAGCCGAGTCCCTAAACCAACTCGAACCGGGCTGATCAATGTCCCGGCGGCAACAGATCCGCCCTGAATCGGCTCGGCTCGCCCCCGCAACCACCCCACCTGTGCTCAGGGAACCGCGTTTTCGAACTGGTCGGCAAAGACCCCGTCGAAAAAGTGATGGATCACCAAGCCGTCGAACTTGGCGATAATCGCCGGGTTGTCGCCGAGCAGATCGTGACCAAAGCCCGGATACTCGGTTGGCAGCCAGCGCGGCGGCGAGACCCCGAAAGTCATCTGGTAGGCAAGCGCCTGCCGATGGCGAATGCCGGCAGGTCGACAATGATCGGGAACCCCATCGTCACCGCCAATCTCGGCGTGAAATTCGTTGCCCGCGTAGCCATCCCTCGCGTCTTGCGGATGAAAGACATCGTCCGGCCACATCAGCAGATTGAATCCATTCGGATCGACCGTCGGAATCATCTTGCGCACAAAACAGCCCGGTGAGATTGCCTGGGTGAATTTGGGTACCGGCAGCCCGTTGAAGGCACTCTCCAGCGCAGGAGGAAGCGCCGGATAGTTGGCAAATATCACCTGCCGCTCGGCGTAATCTCCGGCACTCTCGTGAGGCCGTTGCTGACTGATGTCGCCGAACTGGGCAGCATGGCGCCCGGTCGCATTGCTCGACATGACCAGGGCTGCACTGCCGCCATTGGAGGTTCCGACGATGCAGATTCGC
>JAGRJL010000776.1 GCA_020442775.1 Lysobacterales bacterium
CCTAGGCCCCATGCCCTGGCCGCAAACAGCGACCTTCCCTCTTCCCTGGGCCCTCCAGGCAGCTACACTCGCCCACTCGCCGGCCTTGAGACTGCCCATGCCCACGATCACCCGCCTGCCGCTGCTGCCGCTGCGCCGCCTGCGTGCCGAACCCAATCAGCTGATCCTGCATTTCCGCTCGGGCAAGATCGTGCGCAAGGGCGCCGGGATGGCCTACTGGTTCTCGCCGCTGTCGGCGGCGATCGCAATGCTGCCGATCGAGGACTGCCAGAGCACCTTCGTGCTCAATGAACACAGCGCGGACTTTCAGCCGATCAAGGTGCAGAGCACGATCAGCTATCGAATCATCGACGCCGAAAAGGCGGCCTCACGCTTCAATTTCTCGCTGTCCATCGACAGCGGTGCCTGGCTGGAGCAGCCGCTGGATCGGCTGGCCAGCGTGCTCGCCCAGCGCGCGCTGCCGGTGGTGCGCAAGCTGATCTCGGCGCAGAAGCTGGAGGCGGTGCTGGCGCAGGGCTCCGAGCAGGTTCGTGATGCGGTCGCACAGGCCCTGGGCGACGATCCCGAGATCGCTGCGATGGGGCTGCAGCTGGTCAATCTGGTGATCGATCAGATCGTGCCCAGCGCGGAGCTGGAAAAGGCGCTGGGAACCCCGATGCGAGAGGCGGTGCAGGCGCGCGCCGACGAGGCCCAGTTCCAGCGCCGCGCCCAGGCGGTGGAAAAGGAGCGCGCGATCAAGGAGAACGAGCTGGCCACCGAGCTGGAGCTGGAGCGGCGCCAGCAGGAGCTGATCCAGAAGCGCGGCGAGAACGCGCTGCTGCAGGCTCAGCAGGAGGCGCAGAGTGAGCAGGCCCAGGTCGAAGCGGCGATCGCTCGCGAACGGCTGCAGACCAGCGCCAATGCGGAGAACCGCCGGATCAACGCCCAGGCTCAGGCCGAGGCCGATCAGCTGCTCGCCGATCAGGCGGCGGCGGCGATGCAGCAGCGCCATCAGGTCTGGGCCAACACGCCCACCTCAGCGGCCACGGCAATGGCGATGAGCGAGCTGGCCAGCAAGCTCAAGACCATCGGCCATCTCAATATCACCCCCGAACTGCTGGCGCAGAATTTCACCCAGTTCCTGCGTGACCAGAGCCCCAGCGAATAAGGGTCGCAAGTGGCGATGAGCGCCAAACTGCCCCGGGTAGTGCTGGTGACCCGCAAGTCGCCGCTGGAGCTGCTGCTGGAGCGTTTTGGCACCCGCGGCCAGGCCGAATTCTATCTGCGCAGCCGCGGTCAGGACCTGGGCTGGGCCGATGG
>JAGRJL010000777.1:0-1656 GCA_020442775.1 Lysobacterales bacterium
ACCCGGACCAATGCGCTGTTCTTGATCGAAACCGGGAAGTTCGGCAACTGGAATGTGGAGGCCGGCCTGCGCTGGGAGCAGCAGCGGATTGATGTAGCGGCCAGCAATGATCGCAAGCATTATGCGTTCAGCTATTCCCTGGCTGGTCGCTACCAGTTCAACGACCACTGGTCTGGATTACTGCGTTTTGATCGGGCGCAGCGGGTGCCGGGCGCCGAGGAGCTCTATTCCGACGGCCCGCATGTCGCCACCGCGACTTACGAGCTTGGCGACGTCGATCTCTCTGAGGAAACCAGCCAGCAGTTCGAGGTCGGTGTTCACTACGACGCCGATATCCTGCATTGGGAGCTGAACCTGTTTCACAACCGCTTTGATGACTTCATCTATCTGGCCGATACCGGCGTCGAACTGGAGGACTTGCCGGCCCGGCAGTGGTCACAGGCCGATGCGCGCTTTACCGGATTGGAGGGTCTGGTTCGATATCACCTGGGAGAAACCCGGGTAGGTCATTTTGATCTGACCGCACGCTTCGATCAGGTCCGTGCCCGGCTTGAGGAGGGCGGCGACCTGCCGCGCATCTCGCCGACCCGCTTCGGTCTCGGTCTGGACTGGCTGCACAACGAGTGGAGCGGTGGCATCGAATTGCTGCGCGTAGCGGCGCAGGATCGGGTGGCAGATTTTGAGACTCGTACAGACGGCTACACCACGCTCAGCGCCGACCTGTCCTATGGCTTCGAATGGGCGGCGAAGGAGTTTGAGGTGTTCGTGCAGGGCCGCAATCTGACCGACGAGCAGGCTCGCGTGCATACCTCCCTGATCAAGGATCGGGCGCCGCTGCCCGGTCGCAATCTGGCCTTCGGGGTGCGCAGCTTTTTCTAGTCGGTACCGTCAGCAGGGCGCCCGTCGGAGAGTCCGCAACGGCGGCTATTCCCAAAGATAGACTCGACTAACTTCCATGCTGTACGCGGTCGCCGCGGTTTCGTCCTCGAATGCGCGGGCCCGCAGTACCCCCTCCACCCAATAGGCGGCGTAGATATCGGTCATCGGAATCGCCGGTGTGTTCTTGCCGTAGATGATCTGGTTCGGTGGCGGTGGCGGCACATGGATGCAGGCGCCAAAATAGGGGACCAGGAAAAACTCGACCAAATCTCCCGCGCCATCGCTCTCGATGGGCACGATGTAGCCGGGTATGCGTACCCGTTGACCGTCCATTCCGGGGACGGTCTTCGCCGACCCGGTCTGCAGCGCCTTGAAGTTGCCGTCGTGAACCACCGGTGGCGCTGATTGCAGGGCCTCCAGCTCATCGGGCGGCATCAGCTCCAGCCAGTCCAGTTCGCGAACGACCTGATTGTCGGCCTGAGAGCCGACCGATGCACTCTCAGGCGGCGGAGTGCCGCAGCCAGTCAGCACTGCCAGCGACAGGCTCAGCGCTGCGCAGAGACGAATGGTCAGTGATTGGCGAACCGACATGGTGGCTCCTGGATGTTACAGACGAATGTTCAGACCGTCGCTCAGCGATTGGCGATAGGCGGTGAGCGCGGGCAGCAGCGCCGCGACCAGGGCAGCGCCGATCACCATCAGCAGCAGCCAGACTTCATGGGCGCTGAGCATGCCTGGACTCAGCTGCAGCCCGTATCGACTCTGCGCGATGGGCCC
>JAGRJL010000777.1:1661-2166 GCA_020442775.1 Lysobacterales bacterium
AACGATACCAAGGCAGCGTAGAACAGGCCGATTGCGACGATGCTGCCGACCAGTACCAGCAGACAGGCCTCGGCCAGCAGCAATCCCAGCACATGTGCCGGGGATGCGCCCACCGAACGCAGCACCGCCATCTCTCGCCGTCGCTCGCCCAGTGTGCTGACCAGTACCGCGGTCATCCCCAGAAGTCCGGAAGCCACCATCATTGCTGCGACCATGCGCAGCGCCTGCTCGGCCACCTTCATCAGACTCCACAGCTGCTGAAGGGCGACCACGGGCTGAATCGCGGTCAGCGGCTCGCCGGCAAACTGGTTGATCTGGCGCTGCATCGCGGCGCTCTTCACCCGGTCGTTCAGACGCAGCAGCGCCGCAGTGAGCTTGTCGGGGTGGTGGTCGATCTCGGTCGAGGCCCCGGAACCCGGCACATGCGCCCCGCTTTGCCAGTCACGATGGATCGCGCCCAAACCCGCAAGGTCGATGTGGATGGTGCGATCGACCGGGGTGCCGG
>JAGRJL010000078.1 GCA_020442775.1 Lysobacterales bacterium
TCCCGACAGGCTCAACGGAAAGCTGCTTTGCAGCGACCAGCGCTGCCGCAGCAGGGAATCGTCGCCGAGCATCTGCGTGGTGCTGGCGTACTGCGCCGGTCCTGCTACGAATGAGCGCAGATCGCTATCGACTCGTTCGGATGTGCGCTCCGCCGACAGCTCATGGCGACCGCCCCAGCCCCGGTCCAGGCCCAGCTTCAGCAACAGCCCGTTGCCGGAAACGTCGCTCGGATTGGCTTCCAATCCACCGTCACGAGGCTGGGTTTCACGCTCGCCGCCGCGGCGATGGACCACGCCGGCGAGCAGATCGAAATGGCCCAGCCTCCAGGCTCCCAGCGCGCTGCTCTGCAGGCTGTTGTTGGCGCTGTTGGCGAGTACGCGGGTGCGCATGGAAGCCTGGCCGTCCACCTCGCTGAGCAGATCCTCGGCCTGGAAAGTGCGCAGGCTGACCACGCCTGCCAGCGCGTCCGAGCCATACAGCGAGGATGCCGGCCCGCGCATCAGTTCAATTCGGGACAGGAATGCGGTTTCCAGACTGCCGCGATCGGCGTTGGAGAAGCTGCCGATGGCGAAACCCTCACCCACCGGCACGTCGTCCACCCACAGACCGACCCGGTTGCCGCCCAATCCGCGCATGCTGATGCCGCTGGCGCCGAAGCGCACCGCATCGCGCGGCACGCTGACGCCGGGTTCGTAGCGCAGGGCCTCGCCCAGATCGCCGGCCAGTGTCTGCAGCAGGCGTTCGGACTCGATCAGCGACACAGTCCCGGCGACCTCGCGCAGCGGCTGCTCGGCGCGAGCCGCGACGCTGACCACCGGTTCCAGCGGGGTAGGCGATGGCGGCGTCTGCGCGGCCAGGATGAGAGCCAGAACGAAACTGGATGTGATCATCGAGTCGATTCCCGGATTGCTGCCTCAAACATTGCCTGCGCGATCACCGGTCAGGCGATGATCTGGATCAAGACCGACAAGCAAATCGGCAGGATCGCCAGTCCTTGATTCAGGTCATGGCGCCGGCCAGCGCAAGGCTCGCAAGCTCAACCCAGTGCCCGATCTGTGGGGCGAGGCTAGGAGCGCTGGTCAATGAAAACGAAGCAACTCATGGCAGCAGTGGCTTTGGCACTGCTGGGGGCTCAGCTGCAGGCCAACGATGTGGCCAACGAGCGACCGCCCAAACAAGGTCATGAGGCGGGGCAGGCGGCCTATTTGGCCAACTGTGCCGCCTGCCATCAGCCCACTGGCGTCGGTCTGCCTGGGGCGTTCCCGCCATTAGCCGGTTCGGACTACTTGACCGATCAGGGTCCGGCCAAGGTGGTTGAGAGCATTCTGCGCGGGCTCAGCGGCAAGCTGGTGGTCAACGGTGTCGAGTACAACAACGTGATGCCGGCGATGAGCCACTTGAGCGATGCCGACGTGGCCAACATCGTCACCTATGTCTACAACGCCTGGAACAACGCCGGCGGCAAGGTCAGCGCTGCAGACGTCGCCAAGGCTCGCCAGTCGCTGGCGGTCAGTTCCGATCCCGCGCAGGGCGAGGCCCATCCGGGTACCTCGCAGGGCATGCAGAAATACCAGGGCGCACCGTCCACCATCCCCAGCGAAGACGTGGAGATGGTGGTCAATCCCGATGCGCCGCTGATGTCCAAGGCCGAATTCGGTCGCGCCACGCAGATCTTCTTCGAGCGCTGCGCCGGCTGCCACGGTGTGCTGCGCAAAGGCGCAACCGGCAAACCGCTGACCCCGGACCTGACCCGCGCCAAGGGCACCGCCTATCTGGAAGCCCTGATCAACTTCGGCTCCCCGGCAGGCATGCCGAACTGGGGCACCTCGGGTGATTTGACTGCGGACGAGGTCAACATCATGGCCCGCTTCCT
>JAGRJL010000778.1:0-457 GCA_020442775.1 Lysobacterales bacterium
CCCCAGCGCGCGAAGCCCTGATTCTTAGCCTGATGGAGTCGTTCAGGCAAGCGTTGCGCTCAGCGGGGCGGATCGCTCAACCAGCGCTCGCGGTTGGCGAGCCAGCGCCTGGCCATCCGGTTGAGCGACTCATCCCACTGCTGACCGGTCAGCGCCTGCACCGGCCACCAGCGCAGGTCCAGCGACTCATGACTGATCTTCGGCTCCAGCGAGCCGTGAGCCACAATCACGTAGCGGAAGTCGTAGTGGGTGTGTTCGGGATCACTCTTGCGCGCCGGGATCCGGTGATCGTCCAGATCGAACAGGGGCTGCAGCAGCAGCAGTTGGTCCAGGCCGGATTCTTCTTCTGCCTCTTTCAGCGCCACCGCGGCCAGATCCAGATCGCCATCGGCGTGTCCGCCCAGCTGCAGCCAGCGATCCAGCTTGCGGTGATGGGTCAGCAGCACCTGATCGCCGA
>JAGRJL010000778.1:633-1193 GCA_020442775.1 Lysobacterales bacterium
GGGCGGTGTGCTAGCTTAGCCGCCGACTGTGTTCGCGGAGCAATCGATGGAGCCCCAAGACGACACCATGCGCGAACCGAGCCTGCTCGATGCGCTGCTGCCCCTGCTGACCCTGGTGGTGATGCTCTATCTGAGTGTCGAGCTTTACGGGGAAGACTCTTCCTACGGTGCCAACCAGATTGCGCTGCTGGTGGCCAGCTTCGTCGCGGCGCTGATTGGGCTCAAGAACGGACTGAGCTGGGAGGCGGTCGAGGACGCCATCGTTCACGGGGTCTCGATGGCCACCAAGGCCACCTTCATCCTGCTGATGGTCGGCGCCCTGATCGGCACCTGGATCCTCGCGGGCATCGTGCCGACCTTGATCGACTACGGCATGAGCATCCTTTCGCCGTCGATTTTCTACGCCGCCAGCTGCCTGATCTGCGCCATCGTCGGCTTGGCCATCGGTAGCTCGTGGACCGTCGCCGGCACCATCGGGATCGCGCTGATCGCGATCGCCGGGGCGATGGGGCTGTCCCCGGAGATCACCGCCGGCGCGGTCATTTCCGGGGCCTATTTTG
>JAGRJL010000079.1:0-6466 GCA_020442775.1 Lysobacterales bacterium
ACCCGAACACGCGCGCCGAGCGTGGACCGCAATGGCGCCGCTATCTGAACTCGCGTCGACCAAAGGAATCCTCGATCACCGAGGCGTAGATCACCAACCCACCATCACAGCTGCCAAGCCCGACCCGTCGTCCTCGTTCTTCGTACCAGAAGGTTACGCGATCGGCGTCATCAAAGGCTGGCTCCAGAAAGGCCTCGCCGCCCACGGTGACCTGCCGATCTACCCACCGCTGTCGCGACAGGCTTTCGAAAAACCCATTCGGCAGGGCAACCTTCACACACTGACCCTGACTGACCACCAGGGCGGTGGACACCGGCACTCCCTGGACAAGCTTCAGCTTGCCGCGGACGAAGCAGCGCTCCCCCGCCACGCATTGCGCATACTCGACGCTGTCGTCGAGCTTGGCTGGCCCGCCGGCACAGGCGGAGACCAGCGTCCCCAGCCCCGCTGCAAACAACAAACTGAATCGCAACATAGAGCCGACCATCTCGCTCAGAGTGCAGCGAAGACGATAGCGTCTGGCGACGAGTCGGGATAGCCACCGCTCATCCGCCGTTATTGAATTGATGGTCCACTATGAGCGGTGAACGCGTTCCTCGACTCATCCGCTGCCGGCACACCGATGGTGATCACTGCAACCGAGCCAGCCATGAACAGCGCTGCCAGGTCCTTCCGACTGGCACACCTTTTCCACCACGTGGCCCTTTGCGCGCTAGCGCTGTTCGCGCCCGCAGCCCTGGCTGACCGATCGGCCTACGGGAAGGCAGTTGACCTGGAAGTCAGCGCTGGCGCGGTGACCATTCGACATCACCACGACTGGTCGAAGGTCTCGCAGACGGATCAGGGTTGGCAACTGCACTACTCCGAGCGCAGACCGTTTGGCGTGGATCCGGAAGACGCTTATGTGGCCATTTTCTCGCCGCCAGACGCCCTGGTGATTCGCGTCCCCAGTTCGCCCTTGACCCATCTGAGCGTGACTGATGACGGCACGTATGTCATCGGACTTTCGAACATCAAGTTTCTCAATTTCACCCAGCTGGTCGTCTATGACATGCGTGGACGGCTGCTAATGAGAAGGCGCATCACCGCGCGAGTTCATTGCCTGAGCATCGATCAGTTCAACGCCGCCAAGCTCGAGTATCCGGAGATATTCGCGGCGCTTGATCGACACACAACCTTGACGCAAGTCGGCTACGGTTGGCGAGAAGCTGATGTGGTCTACCTCGAACTGCCGTACCTGACGGAGCCCATGGCCGACCTCTACGATGCGCTGACCGCCAGTCGCTGCGACTCCCCCTACTCGCCGAATTTCAGTGAATCGATCACTAATCTGATTCATTGGTATCAGGCCGAAGATCCGCAACCGGTTGTGGTGGAAAAAGATGGACGACCCTTCGAAGTCCGCCTGAGAGACCCGGCTGGCTTGACCTTCGGGGTCAAGTTCAAGCAGACGCCACTGACCAACCCGCACGACTGAGGTTTGATGCCTGCACAGCGCTCCGCGGATCGTGATCGCTGACGCTTCTCCGTGTTCGAAATCGGGACTGCGGTCGGTCATCGCGTTCGCTCGCGCACGCAGTGGGAATCCATTCATCAACAATCAATGCCTTAGCGCCGCGTCGATGGCTGGCCCGAGGATTGCTTGAACCATTGCCTGAGGTCGCGTCGATGAACCTCGGCCCCCCTTGCCAGAACCGGACCATACGGATGAATCTGCAGATCGCGCTTGCTGTGCTCTCCACCCTTTCCACCAAGCCCGCAGCCCAGGAGCTGTTCCGGGTGGTTGATGTGGAGTCCACGATTGCCGCCGATGGTCGCATCGCCTTCGTCTCCAATCGCGGTGGCAACGGAATGCAGCTCTACATTGCTTCGGCAGATGGATCGACGCTCCGGCAGCTGACCGACTCCGAGGGTGCCAAGGACACGCCGGCGTGGTCGCCAGACGCGAAGCGACTGGCCTTTGTCTGGGTGCGGGATGGTCAGGCAGACCTGTGGAGCATCGACATCAATAGTCTGAGCACACAACAGATCACCAAGAGCCCGCACAACGACCTGCACCCGCATTGGTCGCCGGATGGTCGCTCGCTGCTGTTTACCCGTTACCGCGAGGGCAACGAAAGCTCGGCCGAGCGCCTGGATCTGGTCATGATCGACGCCGATGGCAGCAACGAGAAGCAGCTCACGACGGGATCTTCGGCCAGCTATGGATCGTGGTCCCCCGACGGAAAGCGCATCGCCTACTGGCGCTACTTTGACGACAACGCCGATATCGCCATCGCCGACGCCGACGGGCGCAACGAGCGACGCCTGACCACCGATTCCGCCTTCGACGGATGGCCGTCCTGGTCGCCCGATAGCCAACGACTGGCCTTTGCCCGAGTGATCGACGACAGCTCAACGGAGCTCTATGTCCTCGACATTTGCAGCGGCGATCTGCGGCTGATTGACGCTCCCGCCGGGCGCAAGACCTCGCCGAAATGGGGTGTGGATGGACGCAGTCTGCTGTTTGATCGCGGCTATCAGGGGCAGACCGGGATTTGGCGGGTGGATCTGGAAGCTCTCGCCCCGGCGCCCAAGGAATCAGGCTCCTGTGCGGAGTGAGTAGCGCAGACTGCGCCGACTACGGGACTGCCCCTGCCGACCCCGCTGTCCCTGCCCGGCCAGACGCAAGGGCGCAATGGAAGTGCAAACCCCGGACTGCGTTGCAAGAACTCATCCTGGCAGTTCCTCCAGCAGCTCGATCACTCCCCCGCCTTCGAATAGCGGATTGCCGCGCAGCAGCGACCTGGCGTCTTCCAGGCTCGAAGCCTCCACCCTGATGAATCCGGTGGCGTTGCACGGCTGATCAGCGTTGCCCTTTGTGAGCCGAATGCCGTTGCCCAGCGAACTGCCGCCGCGCAGCCTTCCCTGCTCGGCCAGGCTGTTGACGTAGGTCGCCCAGTCACCGACCGAGTCGCCTTCAAGCATGATCATCAGAAACTGCGCCATTGTGTTCTCGCTTGCATCTTGGAGAGTCCGTTTCGCTTCAGGACCGAAGAAGCACTCGCCCGGTCAACAAGCAATTTACTCGAAGCCGTTGGCAAACAATCCATCGCCAGCGCTCGCCGCCAGCAGTCTGACCGTGTCGACATAGACCACCTGGGGAGTCCCTGGCGGCACCCCGCTGGCGTCCTGGATGTTGATCCTTTCGAAGGGTCCGGTATAGCTCATCGGCGGGTCGGCGAAGCGCACGACCACCTCCCGGTAGCTGCCCGCGGCGACCGAGCCGCCGTTGATGAATCCGTTCAACGGCAGGTCGCGATGCAGGGTGCCGTCGGTCTGTAGCGAGATCTGCAGCTGCTCGTTGCCGGCGGTGCCGCGGATCCAGAAACGCAGCTCCGGAAAGGCTGCGGCGGCAATCGCAGCGCCGGGCTTGGCGAAAGAGAGGCCCTCAAAGCTGTCGGCGTCGAAGCGCACCGCCATCGTGCCCTGATGGGGAAACTGGGTATTGGCAAAATCCACTGTACCCCAGGAAAAATCCTGCCAACCGTTCTCCAGCGCATCGGCGTAGATGATCTGCTCGCCTGCGGGCGGGCTGGCGCCCTGGCGCTGGAAGAAGTTCCAGCTGGCGGTCGCCGCCTGATTCCAGATGCTGTGGCCCATTGCCGGGATCGAGCACCAGCCGGCGTCGCGATCGCAGCCCTGATAAAGCACGCAGGGTGCAGGCGCAAAGGGATCGCTGCCCGCACCGCAGTTGAAGGTGGCGGTGACGTTGTCGCGGATGCCGAGGCCGATGGCGTAGCTCACGCCCGGGGTGTTGTCGGCTTCCCCCCACAGCAGCATCGTGGCCGGCAGTGCACAGCTGACCCCACCGTTGCCGGTGTAGATGAAATCGTCGTCGATCGGATAGAGCGAGCCGCTGTTGATCGCCGAGGCGCGGATCTCGTCATTCTCCATCCGACAGGCCAACGCGCTGGCCATAGTCCCGCCGCCGGAGAAGCCGGCCAGGAAGACCCGATTGCGGTCGATCGCCAACTCGCCGAACAGCAGATTGATCACGTCACGAACGAACTGCACCTCACGAGTGCGGCCAACGAAAGTGAAATACTCGAAGGTGCCGCCGGGCGCATCCGGATAGACGAAAACCGCGCCACCGGCCGCGACTGTATCGATCGGCAGCGAGGCGCGGATGCCGGCACCGTTGCCGCCGTCACCATGCAGCACGAAAACCAGCGGCTTGCCCGCAGCGCCGCTGGTAGGCGTCGCCTGCACGAAGGGTCGCGTAATACCGCTGGACTGAATGGAGCGGTTCTGGGTGGTGTAGGTCTGGGCGCTCAGGGGCGCGCTGAGCCAGCACAACGCCAGCAGGAAGATCCACGAACTGCGGGCCAGCATGCGGCCCTCCCCCGGCCCGCCGGGCCGAAATCCGAACGACGTGAGCAGTGTCCCACCGACGCCGAACGCTGTCACCAATCTCTTGCGCCAAAGGGCACAAGTAGTACTTCAGTCCCCGAATCGGGTCGTCAAAAAACTGACTGAGCCTGGATTAGCTGCTTGATGCTGGCGTGACTCTGATATATACCTTCAATTATTGAAGTCACTACCGAACAGGTCGCCATGAAATCCAAGTCCTTTGCCGGCATGTGTTGCTCGATCGCCGGTGCGATGGAACTGATCGGCGATCGCTGGTCGCTGCTGCTGATCCGCGATCTCTTTCTCGGTTTGCGCCGATACGACGACCTGCGCAGCAATCTGGAAATCCCGCCCGCCACCCTCGCCGCCCGACTCAAGCATCTGGAGGCATCGGGCATCGTGGACCGGGTCCGCTATCAGCAACGTCCGCCGCGCGACGAATACCAGCTGACCGCCAAGGGCCGCGATCTGTGGAAGGTCTGCGTCGCCCTGCGGGAATGGGGCGACCGCTGGGATGCCGCTGGTTTTGGCGGGCCGCCGATTGAAATGATCGACCGCAAGACTGGGCATCGGCTGGTCCTCGGGCTGATCGATAGCCAGACCGGAGAACCGGTGCAACCCCACCGCGCAACGCTGCGCCCCGGACCCACAGCTGATCAGTCGGTCCTTCGCCTGCTACAACATCGCCAGGAGTCATCCGCATGACCGCAAGCGTTCAGTTCTACTTCGATTTCCGCAGCCCCTACAGCTATCTGGCCTCCACCCAGCTGGAGAGCCTGGGCGCCGAGATCACCCTCAAGCCGATCCAGGTGCTCAAGCTGATGGAACAGGTGGGCAACGTGCCCACCTCGATCACCTGCCGACCCAAGGGCATCTATGCGCAAGTCGACATGGGTCGATGGGTGCGGCGCTATGGCCTGAGCCTGAACCCATCCAACATCCGGCTCACCGATGGCGACGCGTGTTCGCGCGCGGTGCTGTCCGCGGCTACCTCAGAACAAGCGTTGGCAGTCACCCATGCGCTTTACCACGCGATCTGGGCCGGCGCGAAAACATTGGAGAACACCGCGGACGTGTTGGCGGCGCTGGGCGAGGCCGGAATCGACACGGCGGAGATTGCGCAGCGGATCGATTCGGCCGAAATCATTGCTGCACTGTCGCAGAACACGGCCGAAGCGGCTGCTCGAGGGGCTTTTGGCGTGCCCACCGTTTACGTCGGCGACGCGATGTTCTTCGGCAATGACCGGCTCGACTTTGTCCGCGACGAAATCTCCCGCCAGCAGGAGGCCTCATGAGCCCGGGCAAGCCGTTGGCACTGATTACCGGGGTGGGCCCAGGCACCGGCAACGCGCTGGTGAAACGGTTCGCGGCAGGCGGTTACCGGGTCGCCATGCTGGCGCGCAGCGGCGAGCGGCTGGCTCAGCTCCAGCGCGAGGTAGCAGATACGATTGCAGTGCCCTGTGACGTCACCGACGCGGCCGCGCTGGCCGGGGCCATTGACCAGATCGGCAGTCCACAGGTCGTGGTGCACAACGCCGTTGGCGGAGCCTTCGGCAACTGGCAGCAGATCGATGCCGAAACCCTGCGCCGCAACATCGAGATCAATACGATGGCGCTGTACCACCTGGCCCATCTGACCGCCCCGGCGATGATTGAAGCCGGCCGGGGCGCGCTGATTGTGACCGGCAATACCTCGGCGCTGCGCGGCAGCGCGTCCTTCGCCGGCTTCGCGCCGAGCAAGGCAGCGCAGCGCATCCTCGCCGAATCACTGGCCCGGGATCTGGGACCGAAGGGCGTGCACGTGGCCTATCTGATCATCGATGCGGTGATCGATGTCCCCTGGGCACGTCAGCGCTATCACGACAAGGACGATGCATTCTTCATCTCGCCCAACTCGATTGCCGCCGAAGTCTTTCATCTGGCCCACCAACCGAAAGATGCCTGGTCCTTCCTGGCCGAAGTCAGACCCTATGCGGAGAAGTGGTAGTGATCGATCTGCATTCGAGCCAACGAGTTCACCAATCGAACCCCAACCACGCGGGATCAGGAACTGACTGATGGATGATGTCTCCGC
>JAGRJL010000079.1:6523-22389 GCA_020442775.1 Lysobacterales bacterium
CTCGATCAGAGCTGGCTGCAGGGCCGTAGCTGGTTTGGCGGGATGCAGATGGCGCTGGCGATGAAGGCTGCTCGTCGCTATGGCGAAAGCGAGGCACCGATCCGCAGCGTGCATGCCAGCTTTATCGCGCCGGTGCTGCATGGCGCACCGGTCCGGGCGACCGCACATGCGCTGCGCAAGGGTCGCTCGGCAACCCAGATCAGGGCAAGCCTGGATCAGGGCGAACAGCGCTGCTTCGACTGCACCGCGATCCTCGGCGCCGACCGTCCCTCGGAAATGGCCCATGACGCCAGAAGCGCTACCAAATCCAGCCCGGAGCGCGCCCTGAGGTTCGACTATCGCCCCGGGGTCATCCCGAACTTCGTCCAGCATTACGATATGCGCTGGGCCAGCGGCAGGCCGCCATTCTCAGGCGCTACCGATCCCACTGCCACGATCTTTGCTCGCCCCATCGCCGAACACGTGCGCTATGACGAGAGCGCCTTCATCGCGCTGACCGACGTCATCCCGCCGCCAATACTCAGCGTCATGCGTACCCCGGCCCCGGCCAGTTCGATGAACTGCGCTCTGGAGTTGATCGCGCCCCAGGCGGTCTACGGCAGCCGGCAGTGGATCCGCTTCGAAACCGAGGTGCATGATGCCCGCTACGGCTACGCCTGGCAGAGCTCGCGCCTGTATGCCGAAGACGGCACACTGCTGGCAGTGGCTCATCAGGCAGTCGCGGTATTCAGCTGAACCGCAGCCTTCCTGCGCCGCGGGGAAAGGCGACCGCCGAGTTCTCCTTGAGCAAACCGCGCACAGATCATCGCTTGGTGATTGCGTGAGCGAGGCGCTTGTGCGAGCCTCCCGCGCCGCTTGCGTCCAGGCCCTGGCTTTTCGAAAGATCAAACAGCCGATGGGCGACGACGGCGATTCCCTCGTTTGCCCATGGCGACCCGGGCAAGCCGCCTCCTTCAACCCCAAAGCAGATCTCCATGCACAGCCGAGCCGTCCGTGCCGCTCTTTCGCAATTGTCCTTCGCTTCGAAGCTGTTTATAGCCGCAATCCTGGTTCATTTTCTCCTGTTCCTGCCCAAAGACCTGGTTGACCCGATGTCGGTAGTCAAACTGGTCTGGGCCACCAGTTCACTGCTGTGCATAGTCGGTTTCATGATGGCCAGCGCGCACCTGGGCTTGGCCAGCGAAATCGCCGACCTGGGCAAGGTGAAAAGCGCCTGGGAGGGACGCGCGGGGCGACAGGCCAGAGCCTCAGCGGTGCTCATGTTCTACTTCGCCTTCCTCGCGCCGATGCTGAATGTGGTTATCGCCCTGTATGTATTGATACGGATCCGGATGGCCTTCAACCAGGCAGAACTGGCCGCGCAGTACGCCCGTGAGGCCGCCGCGCGGCGCGATAAATTTCGTCCCGGCTGACCCCAGGCTCCGATTCGCCCGGATGGCGAGGAACTCCCAACTGGTCATCTGACCGCAGACCTGCCGACTTTGCCGCCAGATTCCGGGTCATACCCGCCGGCATGAGTTTTGGGCGAAGCGGACTCCCGCATCACGGTTGACCCTGGCACGCCTTCGATGCGACCGCTGGCGGCCTCGCTGAACTTCCGTGCTCGCTGGACGGTCTAGCCGTCCCGCATCCGGCCGCGGATGCCGCCTGAAATCGAGTCGGCCGCCGATGCCAGCGAAGGCTTTGCAGTTCCGCGCAAGACGATGCACACGAGCGCAAGTTGGGTATCGTCGTCCTATCTGGCGACTGTTCGGCATTCCTGACCAGCAAGTCCAACAGCGTGCGCAGCATGCGGTTGCCGGCCAACCATTTGCGACGCCAAATTGCGGTGATTGGGCGTGAAGAAAGCGGTCGAGAATACTTCGTCAACAAAAGTACGCTGAACGTCAATCTTCGTGCATAAAATCCATTGACGCTGATCCATACGCAGGCGTACGCTCTTCTTCGACGTCGGGGAGCCGAGTTGGGATAGACGTCGAGCAGCGCTCGCAATGCGCGAGCGTCACATCATCCTGGGGAGGACTTATGAACATCACCTTGCGGAGGGCCGTACGCGCCCTGCTGCCTGCAGCATTCGCCTTGATTTTTGTCGCGCCGGCCACGGCCAACACCCTCAATCAGAACGTCTCCTGGACCGTTGATCGCTCTGGAACCAGCAGCAAATACCGGGTGGTCGCCTACGGTGATTCCATTTACGCCGGCTACAACGGATCGATCACCAAGGCGGCGCGCTATTCAGCGCCGACAGTCGATGCCGAATACCTGTCCGCGCTGTGGAATGCCGATATCGAAAGCGTGCGCAGGGCCAAGTCGGGCGCAGTGGCGCAGGACGTTTATCAGAACAAGATCGTCGGCGAACGCTCCTACATGCAAAGCAGCAACACCCGCGTAGTCAGCTTCGAGATGTGTGGCAATGATGGTCTGCAGGCGCGCTCCAGCTTCAAGGACCAGAGCGGCACCTGCAACTACAGCGTGCTCAACAACGCGCTCAACAGCTGCAAGACCTATGTGGCTGCGGCAATGGATTACATCAACGCCAACGCCCACCCGAACACCCGACTGAAGGTCATCAGCAACCTCTACTACCCGGGCTACAACGCCGACAACGTGCAGAGCAGCTGCCGCGATGCGTCCACCGGACAAACCGTCAACATGCGCACCACCTTTCTGCCGGTGCTGGCGAAGATGAATTACTGGATGTGCGAGTACGCGCGGCAGAAGGGCTTCAGCTGTAACGACAACTTCGCCCAATACATGGGCGCGGACTACGACAGCAACGCTGACGGTCAGATCGACGCCGATGCACTGCGCTATGTGGCTGGCGAAAGCGAAAGCGCCTACGTCAATCGCATCAGCAACACCCTGCGTTCGACCCTGCGCGACGCCAATTTCAAGTTCGTCAACAGCAGCACCAGCTACGACTACATCCAGTCCGACGACGTCCATCCCACCTACACCGGCACCACCATGCGCGCCGGCCTCTGGGGCGGCAGCAGCGGCAGCGGTGCGCCGCGCTACACCAGCTTCAGCGGCGGCAAGAGTCCGATCTGGAACCGCTACGGGCACGAGCGGATGGGATGGGGCCTGTCGGTGTACAGCCCGACCACACCCTAAGCTGCACACGAGCACGCTGCGGTGAGCAAGAACCTGCAACCGCGCGACCCGCACCTCGTCGACAGCGACGGGGTGCGGGTAGTGGCCAGTGCCGCTTCCCCGCGCTGGCGAAGCTGGCTTCTGGGGCTATCGGTGTTGGTCGGATTCGCGCTCGCTGTTTGGCTGCTGCAGGGCCCTGGAGCGAAGTCGTCACCGCCGGTCGCGAGCGTCAGCGCACCCACCGCCGCTTCGCTCTCGCCGCCGCCCGCGGCAGCCGAGCTTCAGCGTCAGCCGAGTCCGACCGCCCCCGATCTCCAGCAACCGGTCGACAGCCCGCCGTCCCCGAACGACCGTTTCCTCACGGCCGATGCGAGCGCCGATGAGTGGATCAGCAGTGACCCCAACGACATCGCCCGCTACGTGTCGCCCAGCGACCCGGAACCCACGGTGGAGGAACTGATTCATGCATTGCGCGAAACCGGCGAGCGCGGTGGCATCGCCGCCTTCAATCCGCCCGGCACCAGCCCGCCGCTGGTCGGGATAGCGGTCCCTGAAGACTTTCTGCTGCCGCCCGGTTACGTCCGTCATTACCAGAGCACCGATGACGGCCAGGCGATTGAGCCGATCCTGATGTACGCGCCTGACCATCGCTTCTTCGATGAGTTCGGCAACGAAATCGAGATTCCCGAGGACCGTGTCGTGCCACCCGATCGGCTGCCCGCAGGATTGGTCGCGCGCGCGGTGGAAATCCCGGTGGCCGATGACGGGCGCTGAGCGTGCCGGGCGTTCACTGGTGACGGCACGAGGTCCCAGGGAGAGACCCGAGTGGCGCTAAGCCCGGGGCGAATCGCGCGCGCCGGCGGGCAGCTGATCGGCGTTGCTGCCAGTGCCACGCTGCTGGGACTCTACGCTCGCTTTGACATCGCAGTGCTGGGCTTCGTTGCACTGGTCCCGTGGCTGATCGGCCTGGAGCGCATCCACAGCCTGCGCGCGGCGCTGTGCTCCGGCTGGGCGATGAGCATCGCCTTCGTGCTCGCGGTGTTTGGCTGGTTTGCCGAGGCGGTGGCGCTGTATACCGGCGTCGCCGCAGTTTGGATTTGGCTGTTGCTGGCGCTGCTGGCGCCGCTGCTGCAGCCACAGGTCTGGCTGTTCGCTGCAGGCCAACAGATGATCTCCCGAGTGCGCAGGCCGATCCTCTCGATCCTGGCGGCGGCGAGCACCTGGGTGGCCGCGGAGTGGTGGCTACCCAAGCTGTTCGCTGACACCCTGGGACACGGGCTGGCGCCCGCGGTGCAGCTACGGCAGGCGGCTGACCTGGGCGGCGCGGCGGGCCTGACGCTGCTGCTTTTGCTGGTCAACCTGGCCCTTTCCAGGGGGCTGATCGCGCTGCGCGAGGGCTGGCGCGCCTGGCTCCCGCCGATGCTGGTCGCCGCGCTGCTGCCGCTGCTGATGACCGGCTACGGCGCGTGGCGGATTGCCGACCTGGGCCAGCAGCTGAGCGAGCCGGCACCGGGAATGCGCATCGGCATGGTCCAGTCGGCCATCACCGATTACCAGGGGCTACGAGAAGAGCGCGGCAGCTTTGGCGCGGTGCGCGAAATTCTGGACGTGCATTTTGCGCTCTCGACAGCCGCGCTGCGCGACTACCAGGTTGATGCGCTGCTTTGGTCGGAAACTGTTTACCCCACCCCCTTCGGTCATCCGCGCAGCGCCGATGGCGCGGCGCTGGATGCGGAGATCCAGGCTTTCGTCGAAACCGCGGAGGTTCCGCTGATCTTCGGCAGCTACGATCTGGACCCGCAAGGCGAGTACAACGCGGCGGTCTTTCTCGAGCCTCAAGCAGGTTTGCTGGGCTACTACCGCAAGACCCATCCATTTCCGCTGACCGAACGGGTGCCAGGCTGGCTCGATGGCCCATTGCTGCGCCGCTGGCTGCCCTGGACCGGCACCTGGCAAGCCGGGGAAGGCGTTCGCGTGCTGCCGCTGCGCACCCGGGACGGTCGCAATCTCGATGTGGTGCCGCTGATCTGCCTTGATGCAGTCGACCCAAAGCTGGCGATCGAAGGCGCTCGACTGGGCGCCCAGGCCATCGTCACCCTGTCCAATGACAGCTGGTTCGCCAGCGACCCCATCGGCGCCGCGCTGCATCTGCGGGTTGCCGTCTTCCGCAGCATTGAGACCCGAATGCCGCAACTGCGGGTCACCAGCAGCGGATTGAGCGCCTTCATCGACCCCAGCGGCGAGGTGCTGGCACGCAGCGCGATGGGCGACCGGGCGGTGCTGGCGGGCGAGGTGCCGATCCAGGCACCGCCAGCGACCTTGATGGTGAGCTGGGGCGACTGGGTGGGTGCTGCGGCCAGCGGCCTGCTGGCGCTGCTGGCGGCCGCGCGCCTGGTCAGCGCAAGGCGCTGGAAGGAAGGCCCTTCCAGCGACGAGGACTCGGTGATCCCCGAGTACGTGGCAGACAGTGGACCGACGGCTGTCGCACTCTATTCGCGCTGGCAGCTCTGGCTTGTGCTGCTGCTGCGCGCGGCCACCGCTGGCGGGCTGGTGGCGCTGGCCGCCGGGATGCTCTGGCGATACGGGATGCAGGTCAACGATCTAGCTCAGATCCAGCTGCTGCTTTGGGGAGTCCTGGGACCGCTGATGCTGGGCTGGCTGCTTTCCCGGCAGAGTGCCGCGGTTGCCCAGATCGAGGGCCAGTGCCTGAAGTTGATCGGTACCAGCCAGCACTGGGAGATACCGCTCGCCAGCATTGCCACCGTGAGAATGCTGCCACTGCCGCTGGCGGCGCTAGCGCATTCACGGATGCCACTTTCGCTGCAGCTACGCAGCGGCCGCCGCTTCGAGCGCCTGCTGTCGCCTTTCAGCCTGCCGGCGTTGCTTGCTCAGCTGCGAGCCTCTGGCGTCGACCCAGTGCAGCTCTCCCCTGCGCAGCGCTTTGCGGCGCGATTCCTCAGCGCCCGGCAATGCGCACGGCACCCCTGGCTGGATCATTCAGCACTGCGCTTTGGCCTGTTCCCGCTGCTGATGGCGCTGCCCGCCTTCCGCCTCCATCAAATGATTGCCTATGGCGGCACCTTCGGCGAATGGCAAAGCCACGGCGCACAGGCCTGGTTCAGCGGCCTGCTGATCTGGTGGGGCGCCTGGTGCATTGGCCTGATGCTCTGCGCGGCGCTGCTGCGCGTTCTGATCGAGGCGATCGCTCTGGCCGGAGCGGTTTTCGTTCAGGACCGACAACGCAAGCTGCGTGAAATCGCCGAAAGTGCCGCTCGTATGCTGTATTACCTGGGCGTACCGGCGGCCCTGCTGCTGCGGATGCTCGGCTAGCCTCGGCGAACCGGCGAGCAGGTCCTTCAACCGCAGTCCGAAGCAACTGTAGTCGCGCTGATCGGCACGCTACGGGCCGGCCTGCACAACGCTCTGTAATTTTGTGCGCGGACCACCCAGAAAACCTGGGGACTTTCACCCAGCGACCTTGGGAAATCCAGATCAAACATCACACTAAGAGCATCCACTCATCGGCAGCGAACAGGGGCGTGGCCGTGCGAATCATCACTGTGGCAGCAGTTGCGGCCATTGCTCTGGCGGGCACAACGACCGGCAATGACGCCATCGCCGGCGATCTCAGCTTCACCATCAACGGGCGCGCGGTGAGTCTGCCGTTGTCCACCCCGGTGCAGATTGACGAAATGCCCGCAACGCTGGGCGATATCCGCTATCGCCCCAACGGGATGCAGTTGCAATGGGACAGCACAGCGGTGTTGCGCGGTGGCACGCCAACGCCGGTGTTCAGCTTCACCCTGATCGGCCCGGTCACCGGCAATGATCCGCTGGAGGTACTCGGCCAGCCGGTGACCGCGACCGCGGACACTACGCTCATCAATGCTGCGCTGCCGCTGCAGGCGCCATTGGGCACCGATTTCGTCGTTGCCGGACTGGTGGACAGCAACGGCAGCGTGCTGGCCAGCCTGGTCGAACGGCGGGCCAATCCTGGCAACAACTTCCTGCTGACCGGACCGGTGTTCGCGGTGGACATGAACCTGCAGCGGATCCAGGTCGGCAATCAGTGGGTGGACTACGCCGGGGTGGGCTTCAACAACTGTCCGTCGTCGCCACCGCCGGTGGGCAGCTCGGTTTCCCTGCGCAGCACCGCGGTCGCCAGCTTCCCGCCGGGCAGCGTGTTGAGCGGCGTCTTTCGAGCAGACTGCGTGGAGCTGGTGCCGCAGGGCACCGCTGGGGCGACCGGTTTCGTGCAGGGCTTGATTGGTCTGGTGAGCCCCGGCAGCTTCGAACTGGGGCCGCTGACTGTCACCGTCGACGGCAGTACACAATACCTGTTTGGCACGGTCGATGATCTGGCCGAGGGCGTCGCGGTGAGCGTGGACGGCAGCTACGCCGACGCCATGAACTTCAGCGCAACCACGGTTGAATTCGTCCGTCCGGTGGTGCGCTTTGAGGTGCCCATCGACCCGGCCCAGACCAATCCCGGCGTATCGATCAGCCCCTACGGCATTGCAGTGCTCAGCACCGCGCAAGTGAGAGACGAGGACGACATCCTTGCCAACGGTCTGAATACGCCGCGCCAGGTGGAGGTCCGCGGTTATCTGGACAGCAGCGGACAGGCCTGGGCCACCCGAGTGCGCGACCGCGGAAACCCCGATCCAGCCGACGTGCGCCTGCGTGGCCCGCTGCAATCCTTCGCTGACCCGCTGCTGCAGATCCAGGGACTCACCGTGGACACCAGCGGAGCCACCTTCAGCGACGAACTGGGCAACCCGCTGACCGCCAGCCAGTTCTTTGCGCTGCTGTCGATTGACGGTCTGGTCGACGTCAACGGCGCGACCTACGACTCGATGAACCAGCAACTCCTCGGCGGCGCCATCGTCTGGATCGGTGCCACCCCGCTGACGCCGCAGCGCGGCGAGGGCACCCTGGCGAACGTACAGGCCGGCACCGCATCGAACTATGCGCTCCCCGATGACTTGTTCCGCAACGGATTTGAGAATCCCTGATCGGATCCGCTACTCGGGCTGGCCCTCGACCAAGGCGAGCTGAGATTGCCCGGGCGGGTCCCTTGGCGAGGGTCTACCCACCCGCCACGCCCTCCGGGTCCAGTCCATAGGCGAGCGCAATCCTGGCCAGTTGGTCCGAGTAGCGGCGCGCTCGCCCTTCGGGCATCCCCTCAGACTCATAACGCCGCCGATACTCCCGGTAACGCTGGACATGAACGGGGTCCTGACCGAGAAGTTCGCTCAGGCAAACGGTCGCCTGCTGCTCGGTGCCGAAGCATAGACAGCACTCCAGCGCCGCCTGTGGCTCGAGGCTGGTCGCGCTGCCGGCGAGGATTTCGGCGACCAGATGCTGCGGATCATTGAATCGCTCAAAATAGGGCAACACCCATTGCTCAATGCATTCAATGGCCTGACTCAGCACCCGCTCCGGATCCTGCGCCAGATTGAACTCCAGCCAGCCACCATCGCTCATCAGCTGGCCGAGATTGACCCCGGCCACAAAGTCGTCTACCGCAGGGCCGGGGAGCGGGTGCGCCCGACGCGACGCCAGCAACTGCTGCGAACGCACGTTGATCTGGATCCACAGCGCCACATAGCGCCCGCGGACATTGCTGTAGCTGGTCTGGAAGCAAATATTGTGGCTAAAGATCGGTCCCACACGGCGAGACTTGGGTCCGCTCTTCAGAAAGCGGAATCCCGCCTCGGCCAGCGAGTCGCCCAGGCGCACGCAGGCAGCCCTGAACACCTCCGCAGGCGCCGCTGCCTCAGCCAGCTGGGCGCTTCGGCGATTCGCGGCCAGACGCTTGCGCTCGGCGATCTCGACGATCAGCGGGTGTTCGCCTGGCGGCGGTTTGGGTATGTAGTTTGGCCGGATAGAGGTTGGGGGACGGTAGCCCAGAATCGCGAAAGCCTTGGCCCAGTTTTCGTTATCCGACGACCATGGGCGATGGCGTCTGACTCCCCCGATCTGGCTCAGTCACTTCTGCGCGGCTCGGCTTTGGCATAAATCTCCGCCGGCGGCGAATCAAAGTATTGGAGCAAGGCTGGACACAGCCAGCCTTCCATCGGCGGGCTCTCCAGCTGATACCAGTTTCCGCTCATCTCCTCGCGCAACCAGCTTGCCTTGGCCTGATAGCCGGGAAAGGGCGCGTGTGAGAACAGCAATCGGAAGCCCGTATCGGCGTCGGGGATATCGGCGACCAGATGATCGATCATCAGATCTGCACCGAAGACAAAGGGCTCCTTGTCCAGCCCCTTGGCCTCGTCGTCGAAAACCCAGGCATCTTCGAACTTGTAGGGAAAGATGATTCGCAGAAAGTTGGACACGAACGACTCCTGATTGCGCCTGGGCAGAATCAGGCCAAAAACTGCCTGATCTGGCCCAGATAGTCACTCGGCAGACCAAGCTGCTCGGCCAACTGCAGCAGTGCCCGCGCGTACTCGGGATTGCTGCCTGTGAGCCGGGATTCAGGCAAGTTGTAGCACCGCGCCAGTTGCGACTCGCCGCCTTCGTAGACCGCGCTCACGGTCTCGGCAACATAGTCAGCGACGCTGGGATCGGCGTACAGCCGGTCTAGGTCAATTTGACTCAGACTCACCACGACGCCGTGAGCACGGAATCCGGCAGCCGGCAGCAGCGTCGCCCGCTGGCCAATTGACAGGCGATAGTCAGCGACCCAAGCCAGTCGTGGATCGCTTGCCTTGATCCCCTTCTCGGTCAGTCGCTGATGGTCCATGAACAGCCCATAGAAAAACACGCTGACGGTGTCGGTATCAGCCGGAATCATCCTCGCACTCCGAAAACATGCTGGTTGATAAGCGAACCTTGGGAGATGGTTTCCAGTGTTTGGAATCGCACTGGCCACTGCCCGGAAGCTGAAGATACTGCCTGTAGTGTTCCTGCTTTGAGGGACCCTACCCGCCTGTCGTCATGCGGAATTCCGCGCAAAGCATGCAGGCGAGACGCCCGCGGTCCTTCAGAGCAGTTCGAGGACCACGAGCATCCTGCCAACTGCGCATTGTGAGGCAATTGACGCCTTGCGCGTCCTTGGGAGCTGGCGCGGCAATCCGCGCTCAGTGCCTGACTCGCAGCCCTACAGCAACCGGGTGCCCAGCGGCACTTCATGCTCCGGCACGCACAAGGAGACATCACCGTTGGCATCGTGGAAGCCGGTCACCAGGCACTCTGAGCGAATCGGCCCGATTTGCTTGGGTGGAAAATTGATCACTGCCACCACCAGCTTGCCGACCAGATCTTCCAGCGCGTAGTGCACGGTGATCTGGGCGCTTGATTTGCGCAGGCCAATCTCGGGACCAAAGTCCACCTGGAGCTTGTAGGCTGGCTTGCGTGCCTCGGGGAAGGCCTCCGCCGCCACGATACGGCCCACCCGCAGCTCCACTTTGGTGAAGTCATTCCAGTCAATTTGCCGCATGCGCCATTGATCGCCGCCCGGTCAGCGGCGATGGTGCCAACGCGCTCAACCACCGGCAAGCGCTATGGGCCGTCGACCGCCCTGAAGGTCACCACCAGCACATCACGATAGGAGGGTTGCGCGGGATCCACCGGTTCCACCGGCGTCACCCCGTGGTAGACCCGATGATCATCGACCAGCGCGGCGTCGAAAGCGTCGGTCAGAGTGAAGCTGCCCAGCTCGGCGCCCTCAAGGCCATGAATGGTAGTGGTGCCGCTGGCGATATTGCAGCGGTTGATCATCAATACCAGCACAAAGTCCACCCCGTCGCGATGCATGCCCTCCGGGGTGGGCATGCCGGGCCGATCCGGGTGCGCTTCGATCCGGAACTGATGCACCTCGATGTGCCAGGCCTGTGCGCTTTCCGCACGCTGTCCGAAGCATCGTCGTGCAAAGCGGATCACCGTACGCAGGCTATCGGCCTTGCCCACCGCCTCGGTGATAGGCTCGAACCAGCGCTCGATGTCGCCGTGCAGCGGGTTATAGGTGAGGGTCTGGAAATGCGGCTGATGCTCGCAGCGGCCGATCGGCCCTTGCCGGCCGGCGCGGTAGACCGCATAGCGGCGGCGTCTGTAACGGCCCTGATCGGCCATGTAGGTATCCACCGCCAGATCGTCCCAGCTCGCGGCAAAGGCCTTCCAGTCATCGATGGCACCGACCTCGTCGAGCAGCTCACGCATTTCCTGCGCCTGAATGAAGGCAAAGCCCTGTTCATCCATCCGCGGAATCAGGCGACGCATCTGTTGCTGGAAATCAGGCGGCATCGAACTTGAGGCTGGGAGTGGGCGCGCCATGATACGGGCTGGGACTGCGGTCGCGGAATCGATTGCGGCGCCTGCGAGCGACCTTAAAGGAATAACTCATGTCGATGGGTTCGCTTGATCCGATCGACGTCAGCACCAGGAACGCCCGCAACCGCGGCCAACTCTGCCCAGCGGCTCACCGCCGCGGAAACCTCTGCAATCAGCGCCCTGGCACGTGTCTTTTTGACCCCACCGACGCCGGCAAAGGCAATCAGGTCTTCTGGTTCGAAGCCATCCCGCTTGCCCGCCAGACTCATCTGGTGCTGGCTGGTCCAGGCCCCATCGGGGTTGTAGGCATAGGCCAGGTCGAAGGCCGGCGACAATCGCCAGCGACCACGGCGATCCATCAGAAAGGCGATGTTCTTGACGTGGTCGTCGTGATTGCGCGCGAGCAGATTGAAACAGCTACGGCGGATCTGCTGCTCCACGTCGTCCATCGGTAGTCCCAGTTGGCGAATGGTCTGCAGCGCCTGCTCATAGGCATTGGCACCGGCGACGTTGTAGTCGTAGTGCCTGAGCGCGCCCAGCGACTGCATGTGCAGCTTCCCTCCGCGCAGGCTACGGTCGAATCGCCGGGTCATGAAATGCGCACGACCGCCTTCCTCATGCAGCCGACAATCGGCCATTTCGATGCCGGCCGCGCGCGCCATCAGGTGGTAGGCGTATTCGATCCGGCCAAAACCTTGCGGATCGGCCAGTTCGCGGTCGCGATTGCCGTGGATGCCGTCAAACTTCATCAGCCAGGGCTCGAAACCGGCGACGGCGGGCGCCTGCCCCGAGCGGAATTCGCCGGTCTGCGGATTCCATGCCAGCACCGCCTTGGCCCGGGCGCCGCCGGCGGAGGTGCCGACCCGCAGGATGTCTTCGATCGCATGGCGGTCATCGTCGCCTGCGAGCTTGCCGTCCAGCGCCACGCGCTGATCCAGCACCCGGTTGGCCAGCGCCACCAGCGCGTCGATCTCGACCCGCCTGGCGCTTCGCGGCGCGTCCTCCAGCATCGGCTTGAACTCCAGCGCGCCCATCCCGCGGGAGCCGGTGTAGCAGAGCCGCTCGACCGGAGTGAAACTGCCCGGTTCGCGCCCACGAGTGGCCAGCCAGGCATTGATGAGGGCGTTGCCGAAGCGGTCCGGCAGGCTGTCCGACAGCAGCCCGGGGAGTCCGTGAAAGCTTTCGCGCGACAGCGAGGGAAATTCGTAGGGCGCGGCACTCAATGGCATCGCCAGGGGCGCCACTTCGATCCCCGACAGGGCGAATTCCGGGGTGTACTGAAAGACCCCGAGGCCGCGTTCTGGCACCCAGCTCACCGCCCCGATATCGCTGCCCCACAGGATCACCCGCGCGGTATCGATCACCCGTCCTCTCCATCCTCGGCCCACTGCCACTCTGTCGGGTTGGAGCGTTTGCCGCCGGCGCGCCGTCGCTCGCCGCCGGCCAGGCGCACCCGGTCAACCGGTCGGATGGCGGGATCGGGCAGCAGCGAGGCCAGATGATCGCCCAGCGCCAGGGCCTGCATGATTCGGACGAAGGAATCGAGGGAGACCGGTTGCCCGTCGGCCAGTCGGGTCAGGGTGCTGCGCGAGACTCCGGCTTCTCTGGCCAGGGTCGCCTGCGGGATATTGCGGCTCAGCCGGATTTCCTCGAGGCGCTTGCCGAGTGCCTCAATGATCGCTTCGCTGGAGGCGGAAGAGAAATCGACTTTGTGCATCATTTTTGCCGCTTTATATGGCAATGATCACGTAATGCGTCACATTTAACGCGAAACATAGCAGAATTTTCTCGACAGAGAAACCCACGTAAAGCGTCATTATTGATCACTAACAGGGATAGACTCGCATAAAGCTTCTTTTTTGGAGCAATGCTGTCCAGCCAGATCGGCCAAAGACGAAAGCGTGGCGTCAGACCCTACTGACGCTGGCGCAGCGCCTCGAACAGACAGACGCCGGCGGCCACCGATACGTTCAGGCTCTCAACACCTGCAGCCATTGGAATGCGGATCAGGTGATCGCATTTCTCCCGAGTGAGCTTGCGCATTCCCTCGCCCTCGGCGCCCAGCACAAAGGCGAATGGCCCGCGATAGTCATGCTGATAGAGGGTCTGCTCCGCCTCGCCGGCAGCACCGGCTATCCAGACACCAGACGCCTTGAGCTTCTCCATGCAGCGGGCCAGATTGGTGACCTGTACCAGCGGCACCATCAGGCTGGTGCCGGCCGAGGCACGATGCACCGCCGGAGTCAGCCCGGCGGCGCGATCCTTGGGGACCACCACCGCATCCACCCCACTGGCCGCCGCCACCCGCAGGCAGGCACCCAGATTGTGCGGATCCTGAACCTGGTCGAGGATCAGCAGCAGCGGGTTGTCGGATCGTTTGAGCAATTCAGGCAGATCGCCATCGTTCAATACCGGCAGCGGCCTGAAGCGCGCCGCGATGCCCTGATGACGATCGGCACCGGCCAACTTGTTCAGGCTCTGGATGTCGACCCGCTGAATCGCTATTCCGGCGCGTTTGGCCGTATCGAGCAATGCGGACAAGCGCCGTTCCGGATCGCCACGCACCACCCGCAGCTCCAGCACCCGCTGCGGATGGCGCTCCAGCGCGGTTTGCACCGGATGGGTGCCGATCAGCCAAAGCTCCTGGCTCATCGACGTCTGGCCTTGTTCTTGAATGGCAGACGAACGCCGCGGGTATCACGCGGCTGCTTGCGTTTACCCGCAGCCACCTGGCGCCCGCCGCTGATCAGCTTGAAGTCGATCTTGCGCTCGACCTCGTCCACCCGCATCACCTGCACGGTGACCCGATCGGCCAGGCGCAGCTCCAACCCTTCGCGCTCGCCGGTGAGCGTGTGCCGGACCGGATCGAAATGAAAATAGTCATTGGGCAGCTGGGTCACATGGATCATGCCGCTGACCCGCGACAGGTCCAGCTCCACGAACAATCCAAAGGACGCCACCCCGGTCACGGTGCCCTCGAAGCGATCGCCGATGTGCTGTTGCATCCACTGCGCCTTGAGTCGCTCGATCACCTCGCGACTGGCCTCTTCGGCGCGCCGCTCGCTGAGCGAACAGTCCGTTCCCAGGGCATCCAGCTCCTCGCCCTGCAGTGGCGCCTTCTTCGGCTTGCCGCCGTCGAGCAGCCAGCCGATCGCGCGGTGCACGACCAGATCGGGATATCGGCGGATCGGCGAAGTGAAGTGCGCATAGGCGTCCAGCGCCAGACCGAAGTGGCCAAGGTTGTCCGGCTGATAGGCAGCCAGCGCCAGCGAGCGCAGCAGCATCGCCTGAATCATTGGTGCGTCCGGCCGCTTGCGCGCCTTGCGCAATACCTCGGCCAGCTCCAGCGGGGTCACTTCCGAGTGCTCCGGCAGCCGGATACCGAGCTCGGCGAAGCTTTCGACCAGATCCTCGTACTTGCGCGCCGGCGGCCGCGAATGCACCCGGTACAGCGCGGGCATCTTGTGCTTGCTCAGATAATGCGCGGCGGCCACGTTGGCCGCGATCATGCACTCCTCGATCAGCTTGTGGATGTCGTTACGCTCATAGGGTTCAACCCCGGCGATCTCGCCCTGTTCGCCGAACAGGATCTTGACTTCGCTGCCGTCGAAATCGAGCGCGCCGCGGCTGCGCCGCGCTTCGGCCATCACCTGGTAAAGCGCGTACAGCTGCTCCAGATGCGGCAGCAGCGGTTCCAGCCGCTTGCGCACCAGGGCATCGCCCTCACCCAGAGCCGCCCAGACCTGGTTGTAGGTCAGCCGCGCGGCGGAGCGCATCACTCCGCGATAGAACTTGGATTTGGTAACGCTGCCGCGATGGTCGATCTGCATCTCGCAAACCATGCACAGCCGCTCGACCTTGGGCTTGAGCGAACACATCTCGTTGCTCAGCGCTTCCGGCAGCATCGGTACCACCCGCTGGGGGAAGTAGACCGAAGTCCCGCGCAGCACAGCCTGATCATCCAGCACGGTGCCCGGCCGCACGTAGTGCGAGACGTCGGCGATGGCCACGATCAGCCGGTAACCGGAACCCTTGGGCTCGCAGTAAACGGCATCGTCGAAGTCTCGCGCATCTTCCCCATCGATGGTGACCAGCGGCAGGTCGCGCAGATCGACCCGTCCCTCCTTGTCGGTCGGTCGCACCCGCTTGGGAACCTGCTTCAGCTCGGTCTCCAGCTCGGCGGGCCATTCGGTGGGGATGCCGTGGGTTTCAATCGCCAGTTCAACCACCAGTCCAGGACCGATTTCGTTGCCCAGCACCCGAGCGATGCGACCCACCGGCTGCCGGTGTACCGACGGCGGCTCGGTGATCTCGCAGACCACGATGTCGCCCGGTTTGGCACCGCCGCTGTGCCCGGTCGGGACCAGCACTTCCTGATGCAGACGCTTGTCGTCCGGCACCACCAGGTCGAATCCGGCCTCCTGCAGAAAGCGTCCGACCACTCGCTGCGGCCGACGCTCCAGCACCGAGACGATGGCCCCTTCCAGGCGCCCGCG
>JAGRJL010000779.1 GCA_020442775.1 Lysobacterales bacterium
AGCACCGAAGCAGGTGAGGCGGTGGGCGGCGCCTGAATGCTCACGACAAGATCAGGCCCACTAGGAGGAATGAACTCTTCAAAACCATCGGAAAACAAATCATTACCGCCGGTCGACGATTGCAACAAGTCTCCCTGAAGACACAACGCATTGACAGCCGGAGACAGCACACAGCATGCAAGGTTTCCAGCGGAACTAGTGCCGCTAGATGAAATCCGCAATAATCCGCGGCCCTCCCCATCATTCACGAAATACTGAATACTAGATAGGCCGCGAAGAGATGGATAGATGAGCGGCCCTGCGGGCTCTTGCGGGTTTACAAGCTCGATGCCAACGTCAGTTGTAAAGGTTGAGAAAGACGTACAAAGCACCGGTTGAGCCAACCGAGCACGGATTCGACGCTGAGTTGCCTGAGCCGGCGTATATAAACCAATAACCGAGCTATTGTCCAGCGCAATCGGATCTGAGCCATTCAATGTCAATCTCATGTTGCCCGATAGTTCAGATTTACTACTCTTCAAGGTAGCAGAGGGACATGAGAAGCCAAAAACGGTTTCAGCCGCCGTATTTCCCGTTGTAGCGTTTATCGCGAGCGCAGGGACAGTAGTCGAAAAAGAGAGAGGGGATTCACAAGCACCATCTACTGCTATGGTCGCTGTACCAAAAACAACATTGAGTTGATCAACAGCTGTATTTGACGCAATGTCCCTTGCCATTACTGTGATAACATTCAATCCGGTCTGGAGAGAAATCGGTCCTGTGCTCCAATTGGAAGTGCCTGAGGCGGTGCCAGATCCGCCGCGATCATTTGACCAAGTGATCTGAAGAAAATCTGTTGGCAGGTTATCACCCGCGTTTCCAGCCAGTGTTATGGTTGAAGTCAGAGACTGAAAGCTTGTTCCTGTTGTCGGATTGGTAATGTTTATTGTGGGTTGAACAATGTCGGTCTTAACCAATGCGTTTAAGCAATTCAGCCGAGGATAGTCCATTGAAAGAGGGGGTCTTGTGAAGCGGTCTGGTGAGTCGCGCATTGCCGACTCGATCAGTGTTGGCGGCAACGCCCCAAAGTTCGCTTGCTGAAGCAACGCGGCGCATCCAACAACCATTGGTGCCGCAAATGATGTTCCCGAACTCGTTGCAACATTGCTCGGTGGCAATCCAGCAGAGGTCACTCGGGCACCAGGTGCAAGTAGGTCCGTTGTCGCGCTCAGATTCGAAAAGCATGTGACCTTGTCGATTGCAGTTGTCAAGTCAGTGCAAACGGCGAAGGGATTACCGACGCCGACATTGTCATCCCATACAGCAGCGACGGAGAAGGTGGACTCAATGCAGGCTGGAGCACCCATGCCGGAATCTGACGCATCGTTGCCGCTGGAAGCTACGACAAGAGTTCCCCCACTCTTCAACGAACTGATCGCAGCGCTCATCAAAATAGTGAAGGTAGTTGCTGAATCACAATTCCCTGCGAAAGGTTCGAATGTGGCCAGGCTGAGATTGGCGGCAACGGCGTCACTGTGATTGTCGACAAGCCAATCAATGGCATCAACAACGTCGGCGGAGACAAAGAGGAAGGTCGCTGGGTTGATGACCCTTACAGCAACGATGCTTGCGCCAGGTGCTGCGCCTTCTGGTACTTCGGGTTGCCCTCCTGCGCCGGCAGCTATTCCTGCAACCAGTGTCCCGTGACCAGCGAATGTCCCAATATCGACAGCACTTCCCGGCCCAATTTGGACGCTCTGCCCATTAGGGCAACAGTTCGTGCAGAAACAGGCTTCCGCTACGACTCTCCCTGTCAAACCCGGGTGATCCCCACGAACTCCGGTATCGAGGATTGCGACCTTTGATCCAGAACCGTCGAACCCCGCTACCGTCTTCACAAGGTCGATAGACGCTACTTGCAGAGACTCCAGTAGATTCCCACTTCCCGCGCCATCAAGCCCGATTCTCACTACCCGTGGATCAGATCTTAGGCTCTCCAGGGCTATGGCGTCCGCGGACACCACAAATGCGGGCCGCTTTCGGAGGAGTCGAAAACTAGAGTACGACGCGCTCGGGAGGCGGGAAACAATCTGCTCCGCCATGCGGCGGCGGTCGCTTGGCAGCTGAGTGGTGTCGGTTGGGTCTCCGAACAAAACCAGTACCCGCCCACTTGACTTGCGCGAGAACTCCTCCAGGACTTCCGGGTCCACGTGTGCTGCCGCGGTCGAGCTTTGGGGATACAGGATCGCAATAACGATGATGGCGAGAAGGAAGGCCAGACCAGGCCCGAAACGCACATCGCAATTCATCCCCATCTCCCGGCTCGCAGCGTACAGTGATCGTACTCCTGTCTGACTGACCCAACACTACGTTAGGTAGGTTTGCCGCCCCGCCCCCTACCCTACTTGCCACCATTTGCAGCTGGACTTCCCAGGGTCAACGAAAAACACCTGTTTTCCGTGCACTCGGCCCGGCACCCCTGGAAGTCCCCCAGTTGTAGTGCTTTGGGTGTACGGAAAAGGGGTCGGATTGGGTTAGGCTAACGGAAAGACCTCAGATAGGTTTTCCGTCAATGCTGATTGGATACATGCGGGTGTCATCGACAACGGATCGGCAGAACACCGATTTGCAGCGCGACGCTCTGATAGCCGCTGGCGTTGACGAGCGGCACCTATACGTCGATCACGCATCCGGCGCGAAGGAAGATCGACCTGGCCTAAAAGCGGCGCTGGGTTTCCTCAAGCCCGGTGACGTTCTAGTCGTGTGGCGATTGGATCGCTTGGGTCGATCCCTGTCCCATCTGATCTCGGTGCTCGACGAGCTGCGCGCCAAGCGGATCGCCTTTCGATCGCTGACCGAAGGAATGGACACAACAACCGCGTCAGGTGAGTTGCTCTTCAACGTGTTCGGCAGCTTCGCGCAATTCGAGCGGTCCCTAGCGAAAGAACGGATTGGGGCGGCTTGAGAAAACGGAAA
>JAGRJL010000780.1:0-190 GCA_020442775.1 Lysobacterales bacterium
ACATCATTCAGAAGCTGCTGCAGAAGTGCGACTACGACGTCGAGAAGGCGCAGACCGGCATTGTTTACATTGATGAGATCGACAAAATTTCGCGCAAGAGCGAAAACCCGTCGATTACCCGCGACGTTTCAGGCGAGGGCGTACAGCAGGCGCTGCTGAAGCTGATCGAGGGCACGGTTGCCTCGGTGCC
>JAGRJL010000780.1:271-1007 GCA_020442775.1 Lysobacterales bacterium
CTGGAGAAGGTGATCCAGGCCCGCAGCGAGTCCACCGGCATCGGTTTCTCGGCCGACGTCCGCAGCAAGGATACCCGCGGCAACGTCGGGCAGGTGCTGCGCGAGGTCGAACCCGAGGACCTGGTCAAGTACGGTCTGATCCCCGAGTTCGTCGGTCGTCTCCCGGTGGTGGCGACCCTGGAAGAACTCGACGAACAGGCGCTGGTGAAGATCCTGACCGAGCCCAAGAATGCGCTGACCAAGCAGTTCAAGCGTCTGTTCGAGATGGAAGAGGTGGAACTGGAATTCCGCCCCGACGCGCTGGATGCGGTGGCGCGCAAGGCGCTGGCCCGCAAGACCGGGGCTCGCGGTCTGCGCACGATCGTCGAAAGCGTCCTGCTGGACACCATGTTCGAGCTGCCGTCGATGGAGAATGTCTCCAAGGTGGTGATCGACGAGGCGGTCATCCTTGGCAATGCAGAGCCATACCTCATCTACGAGGGCAATGCCGCGCAGCCGTCGCGCGCAGCCGGCGACTGATCTCGCTAGCGCTTCGCGCGCTCTCCAGCTGACTTGCCTGTCGCGCGCAGCTGCTTTCCAATGAGCAGGACTCGCGCTGATCGTCGACACTTGCAAAAGGCCGAAGCGTTCCCAAGTTGAAGCTGTCGCCGTCGTTCGTGGCGGTTATCGGCTGTTCTAGGAGTTTGATGTCAATGAGCGAAACCAGCACTTCCATCAGCAGCGGCATCTTTGATGC
>JAGRJL010000781.1 GCA_020442775.1 Lysobacterales bacterium
GCGAACTGCGCAGTCGCGCATACGCGTCGGTGCACTACGATGGCCTGGCGCGCAAGGCGTCCTGAGAATCAGCCCCTCTGTTGCTTCCGGGCGATCGCGCTGGTCGCGCCAGATGCGTCCATCTCCGCAGCGAAGGCCAGCGCCCGGTCACGCCCGGCACGCTTGGCTGCGTATAGTGCCCGGTCAGACTGAATCAGCAGCTGGCTGAAGCGGTCGTCAGTTGCTGCGCGGCTCAGCGCGTAGCCAATGCTGACCGAGCACTGCAGCGCGATACCCTGGTGTTCAATTCGCAGCCGCCTGACCTGCTCGAGTAATCGCCGGGCGGCTGATTCGGACTCGATCAGGTCCACACCCGGCAGCAGCAGGGCAAATTCCTCGCCGCCCACCCGGGCGGCGCACTGGTGGGGCTGGGCCATTGTGGCCAGCAGTTCGCCCATCGCGACGATCACCCGATCCCCTGCACCATGGCCGTAGCGATCATTGATCGCCTTGAAATGATCGATGTCGATCATCAGCAGGGCGACCGAGTCGTTGCTGTTGCACATCCGTTCGCCGGTCTCAGCAAAGGCGCGGCGGTTGCTCAGTCCACTAAGGGCGTCGATGTGAGCTTGATGGTCCAACTCCCTGGTCAGTTCGATGGTGCGGCGCATCGATTCGATCATCAGCTGCGAGCCCCGATTGGCCGCCAGCATCAGCAGGAATCCACCGCTGGCCAGGATCAGCTGAAAAGTCTCGCCGAAGGAGCACAGATAAATCGCGCTGGGCAGGAAGATGATCGGCAGCGCCAGCGTTGCGCTCAGACGATGGACCCCGTAAAGCACTGATGCGCCGCCGACCATGCCGATGGTGAAGGTGTAGACCAGCGCCTGGTGGGCCAGCGAGTCGGCCGGCATCACCAGCCACGCGCCAATCCCCCAAACCGAGCAGGCGACCAGAAAGCTGAAAAAGAAATGCCACTCCCAGTGCTTGCGGCTGCGCTCGACCTGCGCTGCGCGCAGGAAGGCCACCGCAAACAGGTGGCGCCACAGCGAAATGGCGGTCAGCAGGCCGACCCAGACCAGTTCGCGAAAGTGATCGCCCACCGGCCATATCGCAATGCTCACCAGCGCCGCACAAATCGGGCTGAGCGCCTGACGCTTGTGCGCCTGGGTCACGATCAGATTCAGCGCCGCAATGCGCAGGCTTTCTGCATTCGACGGATCTTGAGCTGCGCGCATGGCGACCGTTGGCGACCGCAGGTTGTCGCATCATAGGCCTTAGTGTGGTGTCCCCAAATTAAATTGAACTT
>JAGRJL010000782.1 GCA_020442775.1 Lysobacterales bacterium
GGCTGGTCAGGGCGTGAATTTGCGTGCGCATGGGCCGAAGAGGTGGTGAAAATGGGACGCGGATGCTACCGCCGAGTGCCGCGATGGCCAAGTGGCATCAAGGGGGTTGGGGTGCCATCGGTCAATCAGTGGAAGCCTGCGATCATCACTTCTTCGGTGTTGACCTGACCCCTGCAGTGGTTTCCCATTGAGATCCCGAAGCCATCCCGCATCCCAGGCGAGTCATCCTTGGACCCTTCCGATCTGCCGCCAGTCTCCCTGCTCCGGGCATTCGATGCCGCCGGTCGGCACGGCAGCTTCAAGGCGGCAGCGGCCTTTCTCCACGTCACCCCGTCGACCATCAGCCACCAGATTGCCGATCTGGAGCGCTATCTGGGCGTGAAGTTGTTCGAGCGCGGCGCGGCCGCGGTACGTCTGACTCCGGCCGGCGCCGAGATGTTGACCGATGTCTCCGCCGCCTTCGAGCGCCTGCGCCAGGCCACCGCGCGGATTCGGCGTGGCGGTCAGCCGGTGGCGGCGCGGATCAGCGCCAATCCCTTTCTGGCCGCCGAAGTGCTGGTCCCGCTGATCGCCGATTTCGATCAGCAGTTTCCCGGCATGAGCATCGATATTTCCGCCACCGAGCAGCTGCAGGATCCGCGCGATGGCAGCGTCGATTTCTGCGTCCGCTTTGGTGATGGACCGTGGCCCGGGGTGGAAGCCGAGGCGCTGTATCCGGTGAGCGCCATCGCGGTGGCGGCGCCGGGTGCGGCCCAGCTGCCGCCCCGCATCGATTATCCCTTTCGCGGGCAAAGCGCCTGGCAGGGCTGGGAGTCACGCGGCGGCGCGCCCGTCTCCACCAGCGACTCGGTGCGCCGCTTCAGCGATTTTGCTGCCGCCATGCGCGCGGCCGAGCAGGGCGTCGGCGTGGCGCTGGCGATCTGGCCGGTGGTGCAGCCGCTGATCGCCCAGGAACGACTGCAGCGGCTGCCTGCGGCGCCGGTGCCGCTGGGGCACCTGTATCTGCTGTCCCGCCCGCTCAGCCCGGCGCAACATCGGCTGCTGGCCGCTCGCCGCTGGCTCAAGCGCGCGCTTCGTCTGGCTGCCGGCGTGCCAGTCGATCCAGACTGATCCAGGCGGCGACCAGCACGGCGGCAATCAGGCCGTGCCTGGCCAGGGTGCCGGCAGAGCCCCCGGCCTGCCAGACTAGATAGAAATCACCCAGCGGCATCACCAGTGCGAGCAGCGCCATGGTGCTGAGCACTCGGTAGCGGCTGGTAATCAACAAATAGCCGGCAAAGCTGCCGAGAAAGAAGGCGCGCAGCGCGTAGACCACCACCCACGATGCGCCCTCGCCGCCAGAGAGCGGCAGACCCATGTACACGCTGTAGGCCTGGGCGCCGAAAGCCACCCGCAGCGCATTGCCGAGCTGGGAGAGCGCCAGCGCAGCGGCCAGCCAGAAGCCCACGCTGCGCCAGGCGAGGGTCTTAGTCTGCTTGTTCATGGGCCACTCCTCGGGATGAAGGATCGAATCTGCTCCAGCACCGCTGCCGGCGCCTCGAGCTCGGGAAAATGACCGACCCCGTCCAGGCAGGCCAGCTGCGCGTTCGGGGCAAAGCTGGCCGCCCC
>JAGRJL010000783.1 GCA_020442775.1 Lysobacterales bacterium
GCCTGGACCAGCTGCTCAAGCGCTTCGCCGAACGACACCTGCCGGCACAGCGCACCTGGCGCCCAATCGAGTTTGCCCGTGAGCTCGATCGCCTCGCCGAATTACGGGTATTCGAACCGGCGCTGGTCCAGGCGGAAGCCGCAATGAACTTCCCGGACCTGCGCCAGCTCTGGGCTGACCTCGGTCTGCGCACGGACAGTGCGAACCGCCTGCAGGGCTTTGATGACGAAGCGCCGCTGGCTGGCATCAGGCTGGCGATCAATCGGCCGCTCCAGGCCAAGGATTGAGTCCACCGGCTAGGGGTTGGTTATCCGCGCGGTTCGGGGGGCGAGATTCTCCGACCAGGGGCGCAGCGCTCCTGCCGCTGCGCTCGAGTGCCGGTCAGTGTCACGACGCCACTTCCAAGCAGCACCGCCCCCAGACATGCCCAATCCCGTATCATCGTCAGTCGCAACGCCCGGGTGGCGAAACTGGTAGACGCAAGGGACTTAAAATCCCTCGGCCGCAAGGCTGTGCGGGTTCGATTCCCGCCCCGGGCACCAATCGTGGCACTCTGAGCAACGAGGGGCGACAGACCTTCATGAAACTCCCCACTGGAAGGGGGGCTACGAGAGTCTTGTTGTCCTCATGAGTATGACATTCGGCCCAGCCATGAATATCTTGGCGGATGGCTTCGAGTCGCCTTTGCGGATACCGGTAATTCTATTTCGGGTCATCCTGTGATTCGCGACTGGGCGGATATGTGACCTTCATCGAGACCGCGTGGAACGGCCGCGCATCCACGGTCGCCGCATTGTCCGACGCACGCCGGCCTCGCGGGGGCGTCTCCAGCATCAGTCCGCCCTCCGGCCAGTCGTAGTCCAAACGCCGAGCCAGACGCCGCTGAAGCAGTCGCCAGATGCGGAAGCAGCACTTGGATCTTGCTGCGACCTGGGATCGATGCGTGGCCTGCTGCTCCGCATATTCGAGTTCTTGGACCCAGACGGCCACCCTTTGCCCCTCGGCATCGGTCCACTCGGGCGCGATTCGCGACCACAGGTCCTGGATGGCTGTCACCTCAGTCTTCGCGGCGCTGTTGATTTCCATTCCGCATGAGTAGAGGCATTCGACCACGAGCGACTGCAGTGCGAGCAGGTCAGGGAGGGTCGGGACATTGATAAGGGCTTGCTTCATCTGCGCATATCCCAGTCACGGGTAATAGCGGCCGTAGCAAGTCGATCCAAAGTGCTGTCCCGGCGCGCAATTGCTTCTGTACTGTTAGGATTCAAGTTGAAAGTCAGGCCTGCTCCGAACAAGGAGATCGACATCGCGGAGTCCGTGACGCCCTCCCGCATGATTCCTGCAAAGTGATCACTTTCTCGCGCTCTGTGCTAGCCCTTCGGAGGGCTCATGCCGCAAGCGCGATAGTCGGCGTCAGACATTACTGGCTTGTATATGCAGCCTGATTTCCTCGGCTGTTTATCTAAATCGGATCGTGTCTGGTTGGTCGTGCTCTCAGTCGCTCCATTAGCATCGCGGGACGGAGCCGATGTTGAGACTGCAATTGGCGTCGAGGCAGCGCTGCTATGTTGCGGGGAGGCAGTACTACTGTGCTGAGGTGATTCATCTGCCATCGCAAAAAACTGTAATACTGCGTATAAAAAGATACCTAGAATGATTAGGTGTAAAAGGGTTGAAGATGATCCTTTTTTCTCCTCCGCGTTTTCGTGGTAAGCAGTTTCTTTGCTTATGGTATTGGGTTTCTGTGCTCGCTCCAAACTTCTTTTGACATACTCGGCTTCAGCTTTGATTCTTTCGTTTTGATACTCCGGGTTAAGTTTGCGAGAAGCTTTTGCATGCTCTTCAACTACGCGCGTCGCCAAATAATAATCGTCTTTTATCGCCGCCGCTAATAACTTGATATACCGCGCCTTCGCCCGATTCGAGTCGCCGTCACATTCCGCCACCGCTTTCGCCATAAGTCCCGGTCGTATTGCTCCGGATTGGTACTCTTCGAATGCTTCAGCGTGGTATTGCTCATCAACCTTGCGATCGATGGCGCGTTTGTCTGCAAAAGCCTTCCAAGGGTTCATTTGTCGTTACTTCCCCGATCGGCTGAGCACTGTTGAGAAGGGGGTGTTCCCAGCCGTATGAATCTATATGAGAGTTGCTTCAGAGCATGTTGCCACAGCTTCGGTGCAGTGTAGCCCCGGTTGGTCCGATTGGGCGACTTGCCCTTTTCGCGTCTTGACCGAGTCAGCGCAAACTACGTGCTCGGCTCTGTACGTCATTGACACAGGTCCGCAGCGTCTGTGGCGCGCAGCCGGTCTTGGGCGCGATCGATTCCACCGTGAGCACGGCGACGGATACTTGCCCGGTCGTTCCAGGACTTCCGAACGCACGGTCGCGGTCATCAGGGGGAACTAGTGCTAACACATGGATACTCTCTCCGGAGTTGGAGCCTCAACGATTCCGAGCGGTTCAGAAGGAAGCTACTTGGTCACCGAAGTCCACCACGCGCCAAA
>JAGRJL010000080.1 GCA_020442775.1 Lysobacterales bacterium
GAGCGTGGCGACCAGACCCTGGTGTTGGTGTCTTAGGGCGCCCTGGACCAAGCATGCAGGTTCGCGAGGACCACGCCGGGCTTGCCTTTGTTTGGATCGGCGGAGGGGATGGCGGGGGGCCAGACTGGGTCTTCAGCGGCGGTCCTGTCGGCGACGCGGCTGCGGCCCTCCCTGCATTCGCTCCGATAAGTGGCGGCTGTCGCACTTGTCGAGTTCCCGATATGGACATGGCGCTGTTGGAAGGGAGCTTCGACGTTTGGATACGTGGGACCACGGAAGTTTGGATCAGCCTGCCTGGGACAATGGGTTTCGCTATGGAAGCCTGGCGCCCCTGGGCGATTCGCAAAGAGATTAGCTTTGGCTGGTTTGATGACGTGTCTTTCCCCGATTTCGGGGGCGTCATGCGCAATGCCCAATTGGCAGATCTCACCGGGGAATGGATTGACGTCGACCGTCAGCTCGCGCTGGCTGATGGCAGGATTACAGTACAGCCAAATGGGGACGACGTTCGCGCCGATGGCTGGAGCGCCTCCTGGATCGGTGGTTCGGGGTCGATTCGCTGCGGTGACCGGGGGATCTGCACCTTTACAGACGACGGGAGTGATCGAGAGCTTCAGTTCCGGATCTCAGGCGTGGGTGCCGAAAACATCTATTCACCCCAAGTCCCCTGTCGGTCTACGAGGACATGTGATGCGCTGGACGGTGGTCTCTTTCTCGTCAGAGGCGGATAAAATATGTTATCGCTATATAATGAAGCGCCGGTGAGGGTGCCGGCGCTTCGTGTGGTGATGACCGATGTCGACGCTCAAACCCGCCTCCGGCGATGCCCTGCAGATGCGGCGCCAGGCCTTCGCCCAGTTGGCCGAGGTGCCGGCCGAAGTCGAGTGGTTTGCCAACCTCGATAACGAACGCACGCGACGCGCGTATCAGGGCGACCTAAAAGAGTTCATGGCCTTCTCAGGTCTGAGCTCGCCGGATGAGTTTCGCCTGGTAGCGCGTGCGCATGTGCTGGCGTGGCGCGCTGATCTGGAACAACGCGGACTGTCCGGAGCCAGCATCCGCCGCAAGCTGGCCGCGCTGTCTTCAATGTTTGAGTATCTGTGCGAGCGCAACGCAGTGACCCACAACCCGGTCAAAGGCGTGAAGCGGCCGAAGGTCGACACCTACGAAGGCAAAACGCCGGCGTTGGCCGATGGCCAGGCGCGCCAGCTGCTCGATGCGCCAGACGCCAAAACCCTCAAGGGCAAACGTGATCGCGCGATTCTCGCTGTCCTGTTGTTTCATGGGCTGCGCCGCGCGGAACTGTGCTCGCTGGACGTGGCCGACATTCAGGAACGCCGCGGCGTCACCCACCTACGAATCCAGGGCAAAGGCGGCAAGCTGCGCTATCTACCCTTGCACCCAGCAGCAGCCGATCGCATCAAGGCGTACCTTGACCAAGCCGGTCATGGCCAGGCGCAAAATGCGCCGTTGTTTCGCGCGCTGCGCAATGCCACCAGCGACGGCCGCCTGAGCGATCAGGGCGTGTACGCGAACGTGGTTCGGCACTACGGCCGACAGCTGGGCCTCGATGCGCTGCCACTATTCGGTCCCCACGCCATGCGCGCCACCGCCGCTACCAATGCGCTCGAAAACGGCGCCGATATCGCCAAGGTCCAGGAGTGGCTAGGCCACGCCAATATCCAGACCACGCGCATCTATGATCGTCGCCAGTCCAGGCCCGAGGATTCACCGACTTTTAAGGTGGCCTACTAGCGCCCATTACGAGATTCCAATCAATCGAATACCCGGAAGCTTGGAGTTCCTTGCCTAATGCCTGCCTCCAACCGCCTGTGGCGTCCATCATTGTCCAAACTACGCCAGCGAAGTCACTTGGGATTTCGAGAACCCCGCGTTTGAGCGCACACACATTTCGCCGACCTAGCTTTCCGATGAAGAACCCGAGTTCCAACAAGACATTCTGGCGAGCACGGGCCTCGAAAGTTGCTACACCACGCGCCCGCCCTTCATCGTCTGGCGTCAACAAAACAACTGCAAAGCCCACGTCACTGTGAGCCTCCACTTTTTCGATGACTGTTCGTCCCTGATTGGCCTGCTCGTGCAGGATCACCGGGTCAAGACCTAGTTGCGAGAGAAATCGCGCCACGGATTCACGTGCTTCGCCGTCGTGACCGTGAACGATGAACACCTTGTTTCCCTTCGGCATCATGATCCTCGGCTCATCCTGCCCCCCCTGAAGAACGAACTTTTTGTAATCGCGAACGAACGGAATGATCAGCTGCCGGACCATAGAGTGGATTCCGGACATGATGCTACGACTCTGGCTGTAGAAGTAGTCATGCGCAAAGTCGATCGCGTACTCAGGACTATCCGCCAATCGATCAATGAGCAGTAAGGTCAACCCCAACTCTTGATTGCGATCATCTGGCCACTGTAGCTGCTTGCTACCAACCATACTCCCACCAGTGGCACCGCTGTCCTCTAAGAACGCATCCAGGTCAAGCCCTTCTTGTAGGAACTGATTAGCCGCGGCCAAGTCACTGCTTCGCAGAAGTTTTCCGAGCCGCTTCAGCGGTCTTTGATATGTCTGCAGCTCTGCGCCTTGAAGGTCGAGGACCGCCTGCGTGATCTCGTCGAAGAGATCAGTCATCGCTTCCCTCTCCAAGACGCGCGACAGCAGCGCGCTCAACGATCGCCTCGCGGTACTTGTCCTTCATCTCAGTAGCTATATCCGCAACTAGTTCGTTTCCAGCCCAGTCCGCAACCCGCTCATCAACCATCGCTTCGACAGACTGGATCGCTGTCTCGATGCTTTGGGGATCATTCGGATCAAAACTCACCTCAACCTCACCCGCGAGTGCTTCCAACGCGCTTCTTGCTTGATCGAGTTGCCTCGTTAATGACTCCAGGCCTGTAATCTTCAACAACGTGTTCCTCCAACTATCATGGGCCGGGCTCACCCGGCCCATGATACTCAGCGAACTACCCTCACTCGGGTAGTCTTGATGGTTACCCGAATCGGAACCGACGAGTAACAATGCCGGTCTTGCTGGGCACTTTCACGCGAACTTGCTTCGATACGGTTCTGCTTGAATGCGATCGGATGATACGCATGGCTCACTTCGCCTTGTGCTTGGTTGGATCGACGAGCACGTAGCCTTGACTTGGTTTTGGGGTCGGCGGTGTTAGCGCCAGTTGGAAACTGACCCACCTGCCGGTTGAAAACTGACCCACCTGCAATCAGAGCGGTGCTTCCTGCAGCGGCTTTGGAAGCTCCGATGTTGATCCAGGAGGATGCAGTGGAGATTGAGGTTTTGTTGAGGCAAGGGATGGGGATACGGGAGGTGGCGCGGCGTTGCGGGGTCTCGCGCAACACGGTTCGGCGGGTGCGTGATGAAGGTGCTGGTCGGTGTTATCGGCGGCCGGAGAGGCCGGGGAAGTTGACGGCGTTTCATCAGTACATCCGTGACCGCCAGAACGCGGCGGCGCCGGATTGGATACCGGCGACAGTGATCCAGCGCGAGATCACCGCGCTGGGCTACACCGGGTCGCATGCGATCTTGCGGTCGTTCATGGCCGAGCTGCGGCCACCGCCCAAGCCGGACCCGGTAGTTCGCTTTGAGACCCCGCCGGGTCGGCAGATGCAGATGGACTGGGCCGAGTTTCGGCTCAATGGTCAGCGCATCTATGCCTTTGTGGTGACGCTGGGCTACTCCCGCTGGCTGTTCGGACGCTTTGTCGACAACCAGCGCTTCGAGACCCTGCGCGATCTGCACGTCGCGGCTTTCGAGGCGATGGGCGGGGTGCCCTTTGAGGGGCTGTACGACAACATGGCCACGGTGGTGGTGCAGCGCGATGCGGACGGTACGGGAAGACACCGTTTCCACGCTGGCATGGTGGCCTTGTCGCGCGAGTACGGTTTCAATCTGCGGCTTTGTCAGCCCTATCGCGCACGCACCAAGGGCAAGGTGGAGCGCAGCATTCGCTTCATCCGCTACAGCTTCTTTGTGCCGCTGCTGGCGGAGTTTGCCCAGCGCGGTGAAACGCTCACGCTGGATGTGATCAACAGCCGATTTGCGCTGTGGCAGCGCGAGGTCGCCAATCAACGACGGCACGGCACGACCGGTGAACAACCCCAGGTCCGATTGCTGATTGAGCAAGCGGCACTTTTGCCGCTACCGAGCATTCGAGCGGCGGCGAGCGTGCGTGAGCTGCAGCAAGGTGCGGCGCGGATCGAACGTCCCAGCACACCGCTGCAGCGTCCGTTGTCGGCCTACGAGGGATACAGCTCGGGGGTCAGCGCATGAATCTCACCCACGAGAAGCTGGCCGAAGTATGCCAGGACCTCAAGCTCAACGGCGTTGTCGACGCTGCCACCCGATTGGCTCAGCAAGCCAGTGCTGCGGAGTGGTCCTACCTGGATTTCCTCGACCGGGTCCTTCGAGCCGAAACCGCGCAACGGCAGGAACGAAGCCGAGTCATGCTGGTGCGCACCGCCGGCTTTCCGGTAGTCAAACGACTGGAGGATTTTGACTTCACTTTCGCCGGGATCGACAAGAAGCCCTTCACCGAGCTAGCCACACTCACTTTCATTGAGCGCAGCGAGAACCTGGTCCTGCTCGGACCCAGCGGCGTTGGCAAGACCCATCTTGCGCTGGCTCTGGGTCTCAAAGCGGCCGAGAAAGGCTATCGAGTCCGCTTCTACACCGCCGCCGACATGATGCGTGACATCAGCACCGCTCGCCGACAGGAGCGGCTGACGACCTGGCTCCGCGGCAGCATCCGCAATCCCAGACTGCTGATCATCGATGAGTTTGGCTATCTGCCATTGGACAAGAGCCAAGCCCATGATCTGTTTCAGGTCGTCGCCAAGCGCTACGAGTACGGCAGCTTGATCATCACCAGCAATCTGAATTTTGGTCAGTGGGATCAGACCTTGGCCGGCGACAGCGCGCTGGCCGCAGCGCTGCTCGACCGCCTGCTGCACCACGCACACGTCATCCCGTTGAAAGGAGAAAGCTATCGACTCAAGGACAAGCGAAAAGCCAGTTTGATCAATCCAAGAGCCGCCGTCAAACCAGCCGTGTAGTCGTCGTGGGTGGGTCAGTTTTCAATCAGCGGGGTGGGGATGCGGACGATTTCTTGGACTACCTGGAGGGTAGTTCATGTATTCATACGAGGATCGGCTGCGTGCCGTCCGGCTCTATATCAAACTGGGCAAGCGCATCGGTTTGACCATCCGACAGTTGGGCTATCCGACGAAGAACGCGCTCAGGTCCTGGTACCGAGAGTACGATCAGCAAGAAGATCTCTCGGACGGCTACACGCGACTGCCAAGGTATTCCGAGATGCAGAAGGCACAGGCCATCGACCACTACCTTGCGAACGGTCGGTGCATCGCCGCAACAGTTGCTTCGCTGGGTTATCCCTCTAGGTCATTGCTGGGCGCCTGGCTTCAAGAGCTTCACTTGCAGAAACGCGCACGCGTCACGGGGCGGTCCGAGGAACTTGCGCCCGAAGCCAAGCGGTCTGCGGTGATTGCTTTATGCACGCGACCAGCCAGCGCGCAGGAGGTGGCTGACGAGATTGGCGTATGTCGTGGCTCGCTGTACAAGTGGAAGAATCAGTTGCTCAGCCAGGACGCAATCGCACTTATGAAGCGCCAACCAGACATCCCAGAAAGTTCTGATAGGACCAAGCTCGAAGAGCAACTCGAGACGCTGCGAAGGGAGATCAGACGACTGCAGCTTGAGAAGGACTTGCTGAAAAAGGCGAACGAACTTCTAAAAAAAGAACTGGGCATTGATCGGCAGCACCTGACGAATCGGGAGAAGACGTTGCTGGTTGATGCCCTGAGTCCGAGCTACACGTTGACGGAACTGCTTTGCGAACTGAATTTGCCACGCAGTTCCTACTTCTATCATCGGGCACGGCTCAAGGTGGCTGACAAGTACGCCGAAGTGCGTCTGGTCATGACCGACATATTCGAGCGCAACTATCGTTGCTACGGCTACCGGAGGCTCAAAGCCTCGCTGAGTGATCAGTGCGTCAACGTCTCGGAGAAGGTCGTACGCCGTCTCATGAAGCAGGAACGTCTGGTCGCGGCAACGAGCAAGCGCCGTCGATATGGCTCGTACATGGGCGAGATCAGCCCAGCGCCGGAAAACCTTCTCAATCGCGATTTCAGCGCAGGCGCACCGAACGAAAAGTGGCTTACCGACATCACGGAGTTCCAGATCCCGGCAGGCAAGGTGTACTTGGGGCGGCTTGAGAAAACGGAAA
>JAGRJL010000081.1 GCA_020442775.1 Lysobacterales bacterium
CGACCTGGCTCCGCGGCAGCGTCCGAAATCCCAGACTGCTGATCATCGATGAGTTCGGCTATCTGCCTTTGGACAAGAGCCAAGCCCATGATCTGTTTCAGGTCGTCGCCAAGCGCTACGAATACGGCAGCTTGATCATCACCAGCAATCTGAACTTTGGTCAGTGGGATCAGACCTTGGCCGGCGACAGCGCGCTGGCCGCGGCACTGCTCGACCGCCTGCTGCACCACGCGCACGTCATTCCCCTGAAGGGAGAAAGTTATCGACTCAAGGACAAGCGAAAAGCCGGTTTGATCAATCCAAGAGTCGCCGTCAAACCAGCCGTGTAGTCGTCGTGGGTGGGTCAGTTTTCAATCAGCGGGGTGGGTCAATATTCGACTGGCGTTGACATCCACAAGGCCAACGCGCTCGCGATGTGCCCATTGTGCGCTGCCAAGTACAAGCACGTACGCGACACAAAGGACAACGCGCTCATTGAAGACCTGCTCGCTGTCGATGTGGGTGCCGGAGTGGGATCCGTCGAACTCCCAATCCTGCTCTCAGGAAAGCGAACGGTCCTACGGTTGACCGGCAAGCACGCTATCGACCTCAAGGCGGCACTCCGCGTCGCTGGAGAAGAGCGTGACTGACCCCCGGTACCAGCGACGCCGCACATCTGTTGCGTGACGCCGGCGATCTTGCCGGTCTTGTCAGGGCGCAGCCTGCGGCCGGTCCAGTCGACCACTTGCAGGTATGTCGCCTCGGTCATTTCCAGTAGCTGCCGGTACACAGTCTGGCGACGGGCTTGCCAAGGCCAGCGATTTGCCGGTCCTGACTGATCCACCGGGTTCGCGGCTGTGCGGAGGTGTGGTCGCTGTTGGGCAGATCGCTGGCCATGCTGGCGCGAAAGGGGTTCAGATGGACATAGGTCATCGCCGACAGCAGTGCTGAGTCATCTCCAGCCGTTGGCACTTGTAGCGCCCCTCCCAGAACTTGCCGGTGCAGCCGTCTTCTTGTTGGCGGCAATGGCGATGGGCTGGTTCAGTGCCTGCATGAAGGCACTAAGCGAACCGAGCTTGGCGTGCCGTTCGGCCAGCCGCTCGGGGTCATTGCGCCAGGCGTCGATGCGGTTCTGCCGGGCAGACCGAGCGACAAGCCCAGTTGCCTGTTCCGTCGGCGTCGAGAGGGTCTGGAAACATCGCCCCGAGGCTCTAGCGACCGTTCATTCCCGATTCGCCACCGATTGTCGGACGGTTGCAGGTCCAACTTAACTTCTCGCGCCCGGCCGGGAATACATAGATCCTGCACTTCCTAGAGATGTCCCTTGAAAGTGTGTATCCATCGCGGGAGCGCCCAGATCGGCGGAACCTGCATCGAGGTAGCGGCCGAGCAATCACCAGGCAGAATCATTCTCGACCTAGGCCGACCTCTTGACGTCGCAGATGAAGATTCGGACAGTGCCGTGCCTCCCGTAGCGGGATTGCGTTGCGGCAGCGGAGATCTGTTCGGTGTCCTGATTTCTCACCCGCACAAGGACCATGTGGGTCTTGTCGAGTACGCTCATCCATCGATTCCGATAGGCATCGGCTCTGCTGCGCGGCAAATCCTGGACCGGGCCGCCGGTTGGCTGGATCGGCCGCGGTTGGAAGGGCGGCCGCTGGTTCACTGGCAATCGGGTGTGGTCACGCAATTCGGCCCATTTCGTGTGACACCCTACCTCGTCGACCACTCTGCCTATGACGCCTACGCGCTGCTGATCGAAGCGGACGGCGCGCGGCTTTTCTACAGCGGCGACTTCCGCGGACATGGTCGCAAGCGCGCGCTGTTCGATCGCTTTGTCGCGGAGCCGCCACGAAAAATCGACGTGTTGCTGATGGAGGGGACGGTCATTGGTCGCGACGGCGCCAGCGATTCCTTTCCCAATGAGGCGTCGTTGGAAGAAGCGTTCGTCGAGCGCATGCAGCGGGCTGAGGGTTTGAGCCTGGCGTGGACCTAGGCGCAGAACATTGATCGCCTGGTCACCCTTTATCGCGCAGCCAAGCGCACCAGCAAGCGCCTAGTCATCGATGCCTTCAGCGCGGAGATGCTCGCTGCCACCGGCAACCCGAACGTTCCGCAGGCGGATTGGCCAGACAACATCGGCGTCTATGTACCGGAGTGGATGCGCCGCAAGATCAAGCGAGACTCGGCTTTCGCTCGCCTGGAGCCATTCAAGCGCAACCGAGTCTACCTGGAGTCGCTCGGCGCCAACGACATCCTGCTCTTTCGCCCGGGTCTGTTGAAGGAAGTGATTTCGAAGGCATCGACCTTAGGTGCGGAGCTACTGTATTCAAACTGGAACGGCTACTTGAAGGACGACAGCACCTTGGCCGTGCGTCAGTGGCTTGCCGAACAGCACATTCCGATCCATCACATCCATACATCAGGGCATGCATCGGTTTCCGATCTGCAACGATTCGCCGCAGCGATCGCGCCGGCACGACTGGTGCCCATCCACTCATTTCACGGAGATTCGTTCGCCGGACTCTTTGCCAACGTGGAGCGCAGAACAGACGGCGAGTGGTGGCATGTCAAGACCAACCAACAGGGAGAACTGTTCATGGCTGAACTCAAGAAAAAAGACGCAGGCTACTACCTGGGGCGGATGACCGAGTTCGCTCAAGAGCGTGCATCCAGCGCAAACTACGATGCGGCCAGTCTAGCCAAGAACGATCGATATATTCGGATCGGCGGAAACGGGTTTCGGCCGATCTCGATTCGCCTTGGTCATCCTTGCGGCGCGTTGCCGGGAGTGGCCGGACCGGTTGCTTCGTTCGCGAAGGCTCTGGCGGCAGCGGAACGCGAAGGAGACACCTCCGGAAGCTCCGGGAACGCCAAGCCAGAGCACCGCCTGCAGGCCTATCTGATCCGCTCTGCACTCATCGCACCCGATCAGTTGCCGAGCTTGCTGGGCTGCTCAGACATCTTCGACGAACTTCACTTTGTTACCGATGAGCTGAAGCTGGACGAGATCCGCGCTGACCTCATCTTCCTCGCGCGGAAGGAAGATCGGTACTTTCCAGTATTGATGGAGTTGAAGGTAAGTCGACAACTGAAGCGGCTGGAGGAGCAGTTGGCGGCCGCCCGGAGCGCACTGTCTGAGCATGCGGATCAGGCCAGGGCGTTCATGAGCGCTGCTGTTGGAGGCGTTCAAGCGGAGCAGATCGATATGGCACAGCCTTGCTGCGTGATTGTATGGCCGAGCTTGGCGGATCCGACACGAGCGAGCACGCGAGTCGTAGAAGAATCCGCGGCGCGGCGCTACTTCGTCGAGTTCCCCAGCGCCGAGTTGGATTCGTTGACTGAGGGATCGAGGATTTCCTTTTCCCGTGGCGGCTTAGCGCGATCTGGCACCGGTCGGCGTTGACCGCGGCACCGCGGCGAGCGGGGATTTGATCTCATGATTGAAGTCGTCGCATGCAGCGGCAGAGGCATCAGTCCCGAACAACAGGACGCGTTGGCCGTTGGGCCCGGTGTTGTCCAGAGCTCGAACTACTGGTCGCACGCGAGCGTCGATGTGGACGAACTGCTGATCGCGGTCGCAGATGGTGTGGCCAGCAGTCCAGCTGCAGCGCGCGCCAGTCGCCTGAGTTTGACGTACCTGCATGCGGTGCTGCTGGAATCACCGCAATGGTGCGTGGATGGTCTTGTCACGGGGCGCCACATCAGAGCCGTCCAGCAGCGGCTCTCCGCCAGGCTGGCCAGAAGCCGCGCCAGCTACGGCGCGTCCACTACGATCGTGGCGGCCCACTTGGTGGGTGCGCGAGTTGCGGTGCTGAACGTCGGCGACAGCCGCGCGTACCTGAGACGTGCTGCCAGCAGCGACGTCAGGCTGATCAGTCGGGACCACACTGAACTGGCGTCGCTGCGTGACGAAATCGGGTTTCGCGCTGATATGGAGTACGCAAGCATCTACGAGGCACTCTCTGATTGCCTGATCGCCGATCCCGAAGAGGCTGACTTTGCCATCAACCGGCAGACCGTTGATCTCGGTATTGACGACTTGCTGGTGCTTTGCAGCGACGGGGTCCACGACGTGCTTGGCAACGTGAGGTGGACAGAATTGATCGCGAAGGTCGAAGATCCCGTTCTGCTGGTGAAACAGGCCCGCGCGGAAGTCATTGCCGCTGGCGCCACAGACAACTTCTCGGTGGTTGCGGCTCGTCGCTTCGCCTAGCCCGCTCGACGGTCGTGCCCAGAAAAGTGCCCATGGTGAGCACCGCAGGCCATCCTGAAGTATGTAGATCAGTCTATTAAGTAGTAATTACAGCTTCTGTATCGAGCAAGTAGCCGGATCTGAGGGCCTGAGTCGCGAGCGCCGTCCAACCAACGACTGCACCGGCGCGCCGCCTGTGCGACCATCGGCAGCCAACTTTTTCGCGGCCCCAAGATGACCACCGCATTCAACTTCGCCAGCTACCTCAGCGATCCGCAAGCCTTCCTGTTCAAGCTTGAGCCCAATGCGATGCAGGTGCTAGTGGTGCGGCTGAGCGATGCGGATTTGCAGTCGGCCGCATTTTTGGATGACCGGATGCTGCAGGTGCAGCGACCGGCGGTGTGGATGCCGATGGAGACGTTGCTGAGCGCGGAACCGCCGCTGGCGCCGCCGGCGCCGCTGGGAATCTTTCATATCGGTCACTGCGGGTCGACCCTGTTGTCGCGAATGCTGGGCGCGCTGCCCGGCGTGCTGAGCATTCGCGAACCGCTTATCCTACGCACCGTGGCGGAACTCTATCGCCAGCCCGCTGCAACGGCGCGCTTCGATGCTGCGACCCTGGATCGATTGTTCCATCGTGCACTGGCGCTGCTGCAGCGGCGTT
>JAGRJL010000082.1 GCA_020442775.1 Lysobacterales bacterium
AGCCTGGGTCAACGCTGGGTTCGCGGAATCAGCTTCGCCAGAGCCAACACGCGAAACGTCTGAGGGCGGAACGCGCGTCAATTCCGACCGGCGGAGGCTGGACGGGCGGCTGTGCAAACTGCCAGCAGAATCGCTCAGATTTGCCCTAACCCACCCGAAATGAGATCTGGGGGCGCGAAATGCGTCCCCAGATTCGTCGGCCCCCTCCAAAACTAGGGTAGCCCTCTAACTTTGGGGTGTCCCGTTATCTGTTGCAAGCCCCTCCAAACTTGGGGTGTCGCGTTATGGGTCCCTAATCTCGTCAGCCACCTCCTGCGCGCTGGCTGGTCGCGTGCATAAAGCAATCACCGCAGACCCCTTGGCTTCGGGCGCAAGTTCCTCGGACCGCCCCGTGACGCGTGCGCGCTTCTGCAAGTGAAGCTCTTGAAGTCAGGCACTCAGAAATGACCTAGAGGGATAACCCAGCGAAGCAACCGTTGCGGCGATGCACCGACCGTTCGCAAGGTAGTGGTCGATAGCCTGTGCCTTCTGCATCTCGGAATACCTTGGCAGTCGCGCGTAGCTGTCCGAGAGATCTTCTTGCTGCTCGTACTCTCGGTACCAGGACTTGAGCGCGTTCTTCGTCGGATAGCCCAACTGTCGGATGGTCAAACCGATGCGCTTGCCCAGTTTGATACAGAGCCGGACGGCACGCAGCCGATCCTCGTATGAATACATGAACTACCCTCCAGGTAGTCCAAGAAATCGTCCGCATCCCCGGTGGGTCAAGATTCGACTGGCGTGGACACCGTTCCCTCGGGATTGATGGCGATATGGCAAGATCGCAGCTCTCCCTCACGCTCGGCGCGAATGTTTGACGAAGCGGCAACGGACATGAACGCGGTGGTCGGCACTCACGATGTGATTCTGATCACCCTGGACACGTTGCGCTTTGACGCAGCCGCGTCCGCGTTCGCACAAGGACAACTGCCGGTGCTACGGCGCTGGCTGCCGGCCGATGGCTTTGAGTGCCGCCACACGCCGGCGAGCTTTACCTACGCGGCGCACCAGGCATTTCTGACCGGTTTCCTGCCGACCCCAGCTCGACCCTTCGCGCGCGGGAGCGCACACCCGCGGCTGCTGGCGTTGGCCTTCGCGGGCAGCGAAAGCACAACCCGCAACACGTTCGTATTCTCGCAAGGCGCGAACCTGCCCGAAGCCTTCGCTCACCTTGGCTACCGTACCCTTTGCATCGGCGGCGTTGGTTTCTTCAACAAGCAGAACCCGCTCGGATCTGTCATTCCGGACATGTTCCAGGAGTCCTACTGGGCTGCGCAGTTCGGCGTGACCGCACGCCACTCGACCGAAGCCCAGGTGGCGCTTGCCATTGGCCGCCTGCAAGCCAGCGAACAACGGGTTTTCATGCTGCTCAACGTCTCGGCCATCCATCAGCCCAATCGCCACTATCTGGATGATTCGCCGGACGCCGAACCGGACGATCTCGCCAGCCACAAGGCCGCGTTGTGCTACGTGGACCAGGCCCTCGCGCCGCTTTTCGAGGCGCTGGGCCGCCGGGGCCCGGCCTTCGTGATCCTTTGCGCCGATCACGGCACCACCTATGGCGAAGAGGGCTATTTCGGTCACCGGCTGGCCCATCCGGCGGTGATGAACGTGCCCTACGCCCACTTCGTGATCCCGCAGGCATGAGCGTCGCGCTGCATGATCGAACGACGGTGAATGAGTCGACCGACGCCCTGCGCGAGCATCTGCGCCAGGGCTACGCCGCCTACACCTACGCCTATCCGCACAAGAGCGCCTATCGCCCATTCGGCGTACCCATGCCTTTGGCGCAACTGTGGCAGGCGGAGCAGCGTCAGGACCTGTTTCTCTACCTGCACATCCCCTTCTGTCACTATCGCTGCGGCTTCTGCAATCTGTTTACCCTCGGCGCGCCCGGGCAGAGCCTGGTGGACGCCTACATCGAAGGCCTCGAGCGCCAGATCAGGGTGACTGCCGCGGCCATCGGCCCCCACCGCATCACACGAATGGCGATCGGCGGTGGCACGCCCAGCTTCCTCAGCGTCGCTCAGTTCGACACGCTGCTCGCTACGCTGCACCGCCACTTCCATCTGGAGGCGCCGCATCGGTCATTTGCGATCGAAGTCGCGCCCGACAGCGCCAGCTCCGAGCGCCTGCGCAGCTATCGAGATGCCGGCGTCACGCGCATCAGCATGGGGATGCAGAGCGTGGTCGACGCGGAACTGGACGCACTGGCCCGCCCGCGGCTGCACGGCGCAGCCATCGAGGCCATCGCCAACATCCGCGAACTCGACTTCGCAAGCCTCAACGTCGACCTGATCTACGGCATCGAAGGCCAGACCGAATCCAGCTTCCTGGCGAGCCTCGACACGATCCTCGCGCAGGCGCCAGACGAGCTTTATCTGTATCCGCTGTACGTACGCCAGTTGACGGGCCTGGCCAAGGCCAATCGGACACGCGGGTTGTGCAACCGCACCCAGCTTTATCAGGCTGGCACCGCCAGATTGCGGGAAAGCGGCTTCCTCCAGTCCTCGACGCGCCTGTTCCGGCGCGCAGCCGGGACGCCCGGCGATGAGTTCGCCTGCCAGACGATCGGAACCGTTGGCCTGGGCGCGGGGGCGCGTTCCTACACCCGGGCAGCGCACTATTCCGAGGAATACGCCGTGAGTCGGGGTGCGACCAAGGCAATCATCCAGGATTACAGCCTGCGCACCGAGACCGACTTCTCCAATGCCCGATATGGCATCTTGCTGGACGAATCGGAGCGCAAGCGACGGTACCTGCTGCAGTCCCTGCTGATGTGGCCCGGCGTCGATCTGGCGGGCTACCGGGAACAATTCGCGAACAGCTTGGGGCGCGATTTTCCGGAACTCGCGAGCCTGGTCGAACTGGGGCTCGCCCAGGATGATGGTCGCCACTTCGCGCTGACCGAAGCGGGCATGGCCAGTGCAGATGCGATCGGCCCGTGGCTGTACTCGGCGGAGGTGCGCCAACGGATGGGCAGCTATGCCTGGCGCTGAACTGCGCGTGCTCTACCGCGGCGATCTGGCGAGCTGCAACTACAGCTGCCACTACTGCCCCTTCGCCAAGCGCAACGACAGCACCGACGTCACCGCCCGCGATCGCGACAGTCTGCTGCGCTTCGTCGACTGGTGCGAAACGACCCACTTCGGCTTGCGCATCCTGTTCACGCCGTGGGGCGAAGCCCTGGTGCGAAAGCACTACCGGGACGCCTTCCTGCGCCTCTCCCACGCCAGCAACGTGATCGAGCTCGGGATCCAGACCAATCTGTCGCGCGATCCCGCCTGGCTGGCCAGCGCGAACAACGACGCCGTCAACTTGTGGTGCACCTATCATCCGAGTCAGGAATCGCGCAGCCGCTTTCTGCGACGCCTCGAACAGCTGCGGCAGCTGCGGATCCGTTTCAGCGTCGGCATGGTGGCCCTGCGCGAAGACCTGGACGAGATCCGCGCGATGCATCTGGCGCTCGGACAGCTCGATCACGGCAGCGGCCAGCCCATCTACCTCTGGCTGAACGCTTACGACCAACGCACGCCCGGCTACTACAGTGCGCAGGACGTCGCCATGCTCAGCGCCGTCGACCCGCATTTCCCGGTCAATCTCGATCCGGCGCCGAGTCTGGGCGCTCGCTGCCGGGCCGGACTGAGCGCCATCTCCGTCGATGCCCGCGGTGACGCTCGACCCTGTCATTTCGTCCAGCGACCACTCGGCAATCTGTATGACGGCAGCTTCGAGGCCCAACTGTCCCGCTCGGCTTGTCCGAACGCGCGCTGCGACTGCTACATCGGCTATGCGCTGCGCGAGGACCTGCCCTTCGAGGCGTCCCTGACCCGCGCCTTCGCGCCCGAATCTCAGGCCATCCGGGCCAGGTAAGCCCGCGCAATCGCGGTATAGGCATCATCGCCCTGGTGCATCAGTCCCGGCAGCAGATCGCCGAAGGCGTTGACCTCGCCGATGTAGGCGCGCCCTCGCCCATCCAGCAGCACATCGGTTCCGACGCAAAGGCTGTCCGGAAAGCACGCCGCCGCCGCAACCGCCAGGCTAGCCGCCTCGCCCTGCGTGCTGTCGAGTCCTGCCGGGAACGCGCGCCGATTGCCCAGGTGCAGGTTCGTCATCGGCGAATGACTCTGACGAAAAACGGTATGGCGCGCCTCTCCGCCGATCACGAGGATGCGCAGGTCCACGCTGCCCTCCGCCAGGCTCAGCTTCGGGATCCAGGTTTCCGCGATCATTCCCTGCGGCAACAGCCGGCTCAGGATGAACTCGATCTGCGCCCAGCTCTCGTAGCGGCGCACGCGCAGACTGTTGTAAAGCCGCCCGGATTGGATCGACAGCGGGCTCTGGAGCAGCTGGCGCGATTGCGTCCAGCGCAACGCGCACACGCCCGAACTCGATGAGCCGTGCAGCGGCTTGAGGAAGATGCGGCCTTGCTCCGGCAGCTCCGATCGCCACTGCGCATAGTTGCTTGGAGCCCGAACCGAGGGAGGCCGGCGCAGGCCTGCTGCGACGAAGTGCTGATGGCACTGCCACTTGTCGAACATTGTCACGATGTCGGCCGGTGCATTGAAGGCCGGCAAGCCCCAGTCCGCCACCCGCCACAGCAACTCGCAATAGCCGACGTGGAACTCGCGCAAGCAAGCCAGCTCACCATGCTCGAGTGCGACACCGTCACGCCCCCCGCCCAGGGCAATCAGGAATGCCGCCAGCTCGGCGTTCTCTCCCGGCGAGTCCAGCCGCAGGACGTCGACGCGTGGCGGCGTGCGGGGCAGGTCCAGATAATCGATGACGATCGGTTCGGACTGACCAAGCGCCAGCCAGCGGGCCCGGAAGTCGCGGATCCGACGACTGTCCGGACTGCCGACCAGGCCCAGTCGAATCGACTTACTCACCCACCGCGACGAAGCGGAAGTCCTCGTCCGTGTCCATGTCCGACGGCGTCGTCGCATCCACCACGAAGGGAAGCGCGCGCAGACGTTTGACCATCTCCGCTGACAGGTAGTGATAATGGAGATTGAGCTTCTTGAGCTTGCTGTCCTTCAGATGCAGCAAGGCTTCGCCACCCTCGTCGCTCAAGGTGCCCAGCGACAGGTCCAGGGTCTCGATGCGCTGCACCAGCGGACTGTTCACTACCACGGCGGCAATTTGGTCGGCGATATCGCTGTTGCGCAAGCCGAGGTACTTGAGATTCGGGAAGAGCTCGCCGGACAGCAACGGTTGCAAATCCTCGATGCGCACCGTCGCGCCGTACTCTTCGGTACCCAGCCACAGCTCCAGATGCTCGAGCCCGTCGAACTGGCTGCTGCAGACGCCGCGCAGCACGCTGGCATCCATGCCACCGGTTTCCAACGCCAACCCGCGCAGCTTGGCGTGCTGCAGCGGCGTGAACTTTAGACCCGTTCCGCCGCGGGCACGCAACAGTTGCAAGTCCGGGAAGGCGTTCAGCAGGGGCGCGAGATCGGTCTGGTTGATCCACGACATCTCATTCTCTTCGCTGGTGATGTCACCGACGAAAATGGCGGCGAGCTGCGGCCGCCGCTTGCTATTCTCGATGAGGATGTCCAGGACCTCGCCAGGGCTCTTCTCGGTGTCGTCGCCAAACCAGGCCCCGATCACGATCGCGCTGGCCTGCAGGGCTGCGTCCTTCTCCAGGAAATGCTTGAGCGCGGGAACAATCTGATCCTCGTCCCAATCGCTGCGGAAGCGATAGGCGACATCGCTGCGGGCCGGCTTCTCCATGTCGTAATCGACCACGCGCAAACCCACGAAAGTGCCCGCGTTCCGGTACAGATCGTCGCGGTGGTTGATGCTGGGGAATGCGGCCAGGGGCAGCGACCCATCCTGCGGCGAGTCAGAGGCCTCGACATAGCCCTTGCCCAGCTTCTCCCGAATCAGCTTCTCGGCATCCTTGACCGCCAAGGCCTCACTGGCAAAGGACTTGGTTCCGCTCTGTCCGGCAGATCCGGTCCGCCCGTAGGTCACGGTATGCGAATCCCCGTCTTGGCGAATGTTCCAGAACTTGCTGGACTTGGCATCCATGTAAATCAGCTTGCGTTCGATCATATGGTCTCCTGCGCTCGGGCGCTCAGCTTTCATGGTCCGGGTGATAGTCGCTCGGATCGTCGAATCCGGCGATCCAGGCCGCGGCCTGGTGGCAGCTCTTCATCTGCGGTGGCACGCGCAGCAAATACTCGCGTCCGGTCGATGGACAACGGCAATTCAGTCCGACCAGGGGCTCGTCCTCCTGCAAATCGATCCGCAGCAGCCGTCGTGGCCCGCCCGGATCACGATCCTCGTCCAGCACCTGCGCATTGGCCTGCTGGGCAAACTCAAGTGCGCCCATGCGCTCGATCTTGACTCGCCGGAGCTCCGCATTGCGCTCCTGCAGAATCTCGCTGGCGGTCAGACTCTCCGGCTGGAAGGCCACCCGTTGGTCGATGCGCACACCGCGCCAGCGCAGGCGCGTGTCGCCCATCTGCGCCGGCAAGGCGGTGATGGCAGTCGCCGCCAGGTCCAGCCACCCGGTCAGCACCAGCTGCTCGGGCACCCGATCGATCTGCGGGCAGCCCGCCAGATCCAGGTTGGCCAAACGCGAGAGCCATTCGGGAAGCGCGGCCAGCCGGCGGCAGTCGCGCAGGATCAATGATCCGTTCCGCACCACGGCCTGCTGGGGCCACTGGTGGAAGTGCTCGCACCCGCTCAGATCCAGAAACCAGCATTCCAGACCCTCGGGCAACGCCTCCAGCGCCATGCAGTTGCGCAGGCTCAGCGAGCCCACCTTCAGGTTCTCCGGCAGCGACCGCAGCCGCGGCGAACCGTCCAGTATCAAACGACTGGCAACGCGCAGGTCCGTAGGCAGGCCCTCGAGGCGATAGCCGCTCAGGTCCAGCTCGTAGCAATCAAGATTTGCAGGCAGCGGCTGGTCACGCTCACGCCACGCGAGCGTGGCCCCGCGCCTGCCATCAGTCCCGGACAATCCGAATCTCCTCTGGACTGTACTCACGCTGGCGCCACACGCGGTAGACGCCCTGAGGCAAGGGGATCCGAGCGTGCTCCTCATGAACCACGCTGACGCCATCGGCGCGGATCTCCAGGAACAGGCCCTGCGGGCTCCGGAACAGCTTTGCACCACCGGGCGGCGCAACCCGATGCGCATGCCCGGTCAGTTCACCATGCGCCAGGATCAAATGCGGCAAGGCATCCGCCGCCTCGGGTAGCCGCTCGATCTGCTGGATAATGACATCGCCGTGCCGAAACTGCTTCATGAGTAGGGCCCCCGAATTCCTGCGGGAATATAGCGCATGCCAACCCGCAGCCGACCATAGGGGCAGCGCGGCAATCAGGCAACAAACAAGGCAAATACAACAAGCACAAACAACACGGGAAACCAAACACCAAACAACAAGGTGTCAACGCCGATCGAAAATTGC
>JAGRJL010000784.1 GCA_020442775.1 Lysobacterales bacterium
GCGGTCAACGGCAGCGTATCGCCATCGCCAGAGCGTTGTTGAAGGACGCCCCGGTCCTGCTCCTGGATGAAGCGACCAGCGCCCTGGATGCGCAAAGCGAGCAGCTGATCCAAAAGGCACTGGAGCGGCTGATGGCCCGGCGAACGACCATTGTGATCGCTCACCGACTGGCGACGGTGCAGCGCGCCGACCGCATCGTGGTGCTTGATCAAGGTCGGATTGCCGCCGTCGGCAAACATCAGGAACTGGTGGACTCTGGCGGGCTTTACGCGGAGCTGGCCAAGCTGCAGTTCGCCGCGTGAGCCGATCACCGCGCGCCCTGAAGCGCAGGCGACGCGGTTAAAGGGCAACTGGAATCAGCTTGCCGGAAGCGCGTGAATCAAGGCCAGCAGCAGCCGATGGGCATCTCCATAGGCAGCCGCCAGATGCTCAGTGATCTCTTCCATGGTGATCTCCACTTGATCACCGCAGCCCGCAGCCCAGTTGGCCACCGCGGCAAGGCAGGCATAGTCCGCTTTCAGCTCGCGTGCCAGTACCGCCTCCGGCATCCCGGTCATCCCCACCAGGCTGCAGCCATCCCGCGCCATCCGCTGGATCTCGGCGCGCGTTTCCAGTCGCGGGCCCTGGGTGCAGCCGTAGGTGCCGCGGTCGGTGACCTGCAGCGAACAGGCCGCCGCCGCAGCCGCCAGCGCCTGCCTTAGCGAGACGCTGTATGGCTCGGTGAAATCGACGTGCTCCACCGGGGCATCGGCTCGGTCGCAGAAGCTGTCGAAACGGCCGTGGCTGTAGTCAATGATCTGGTCGGGAATCACCAGCCGGCGAGGCGGGTTCTCCTCGCCGATCCCCCCGACCGCGTTGACCGCCACGATCCGCCGCGCCCCGGCCGCGTGTAGCGCCCACAGGTTTGCGCGATAGTTGATCCGGTGCGGCAGGTGCTGATGTTGCTCCCCGTGCCGAGCCAGAAAGGCGATCTTGCGGCCCTCGATCCGACCGCAGCGGATCGGTGCCGAGGGCGGGCCGAAGGGTGTTACTCCCTCGATGCTCTCGCCCACCTCGAAGCCTTCCAGCTGGTAGAGGCCGGTGCCACCGATGATGGCCAGATCGATGCCCACTAGCCCTCCTTCAGCGCATAGATCGCCGGCAACTGGCGGCCACGCTCGTAGCAATCCATGCCATAGCCGAACACATAGCGATCCGGCACTTCCAGACCGACCACGTCGGCGCTGACTCCTGGCATTCTGCGCTCGTGGCACTTTTCACACAGCGCTACCAGGCGC
>JAGRJL010000083.1 GCA_020442775.1 Lysobacterales bacterium
CCGGGGTCTGCGCTTGCTCTAGCGCACGCTGATCAAGGTTCTTGGACCATCGCCGCTGCGAATCAACCACAGGAGTCACTAGAGCTATGACACGAACCTTTGCAATCTTGGGATTGGCCTTCGCCCTGGGCGCCTGCGCCAGCTCCAACACCAGCGTGCGCCAGGCGGCCGCACCAGCCGACGATGCCGATGCGCGGATCGCCGCCGACGGACCGGGCAGCGAGCGGATTTGCAAGTCCACCCCCATCACCGGCAGCCGCGCGATGAAGCGCGTGTGTCATACCCGCGATGAATGGGCACAGATGCGTCGAAACGCCGAAGAAACCGTTCGCCAGACGCAACAGCGTCCGACCGGCCACTTCGAAAACCAGGGCGGCGGCGGCTAAATCGCTGGCTCTGACCGGACCCGGCCCTGACCCATGCGCAGGGCCAGGGCCGGAGGCTTTCAACCGGCCGATCGCCGGTTCGAGCGGCCGCCCTCGGCGGTTCTATTACGCAAGATTTGCTCCGTCGCCCATGACCTCTGGGCTATGGTGAGTACCAGCGCCGTTCGCGATTGGTCTCTTACCTACAGGAGGAATCATGTCTCGCTTGTTGATCTTGTCCCTGGCAGCGCTGGGTCTGGCCGCTTGCGCCAGCAGCAGCAGTCCGATCGTCAGCAAACAGAACGGCATGGAAGCGCACCGGGTTTCGGCGATTCGTTCCGGCCACGTCGATCCTGAGGACAACGAGCGCATCTGCAAATCCACCCCGATCACCGGCAGCCGGACGATGAAGCGGGTCTGCCACACTCGTGAGGAGTGGGCCGCCATGCGCCGCAACGCCGAGGATACGGTCCGCGGTACCCAGCAGCATCCCACCTATCACTTCGAGAATTTCGGCGCGCGCGATGCCAATTCACGAGTGGGCAGCACCGCCCCGGGCGGTGGCGGCGGCTAGGTTGGGCGACTCGCTATCAATCAAACTCGGTCTGAGCCGGTCGTCCTTGCGCCGATAGCGGTGGTTGAGTGTCGGGATGGAGTTGTGCTGCGCGCTGACCAGCGATACGCGCGGCGCTGCCTGATCGCATTCCAGCCGAGCTGCTGAAGCGTGTTGACCGGGACCGCCGTCCGGTCTCGATACTCCGCGGCAGATGCCGGCGCCGACGGTTCGGCGTATGCTAGGCGCTGAACTGACGGAGCTCGCGCTAATGAAGGGTCTGTTGACCACACTGGCAATGGCGGTCGTGCTTGGCGCCTGCGCCGCCGGATCGCAGCCGGTGGTCGATCATCAGCCAATGGAATCGCGGCGGGTATCGGCGCTTCGCGAAGGCGAGCGGATGGGGCCGGTAGAGGACAACAGCCCGACCATCTGCCGCGCCATTCCGGTCACCGGCAGCCGCAATCCTCGGCGCGTGTGCCACACCGAACTGGAGTGGATCGCGATGCGGCGCAACGGCGAAGAGACCGTGCGCACGACGCACCGCAAGGGCACCATGCAGGTCACCGGGGCGCCCATGAGCTGGGCCAGTAACGGCGACTAGCACGGAAGTATTCGCTCGCGACGGGGCGGCGGCTTGCGTAGACTGCGCCTCGATTCAGCCAATTCTCTGGTGTCATGTTTTTCATTCCCGAACTACTGAACCTGCAGCAGTGCACACAGGTGCGCGAGTTGCTCGCCCGAGGTCGCTTCGTCGACGGCAAGCACAGTGCCGGAGCGAGCGTCGACTACCGCAAGCGCAACCTGCAGGGAGACGTCGCCGACCCCGCGATCGCCGAGGCACAGAAGCTGGTCTTCGATGCGCTGAACCGTCACCCGCATTTTGCGGTTCTGGCCATGCCCCGCCACGTGCGGCCGATGGTCTTCAACCGCTATGACGTCGGCATGTACTACCACGACCACATGGATCACGCCCTGCTCGCCGGAGATCCGCCGATTCGCGGCGACATGTCGGTCACGGTGTTCCTCAGCGCGCTGGGCGAGTACGACGGCGGTGAGCTGGTGGTCAACAGCGACGGTCCCGAGGCCACCGCGGTGAAGCTGCCCCAGGGCCACGCGGTGGTCTACTCGGCCGCGACCATGCACAAGGTCAATCCAGTGACCCGCGGCACCCGCTGGGGCGCAGTGACCACGGTGCAGAGCCGGATCCGCCGGGCCGATCAGCGCGAGCTGATGGGACTGGTCGCCCAGCTCACCAGCTGGGTACAGGATGTGGCGCCGCGCAGCCCCGAAGAAGACATGGCCAACAAGCTATATACCAATTTGTTGCGGCTGTGGGACGAGGCCTGAGGGGCTAAGGGCCCGGGGCTCAGGGCCCAGTTGATCTAAAGCGTCGTCGGATCCGGCTTTCTCTGGGCCCTGGACTCTCTTCTCCTGGGCCCTCCTTTGGCTACGCGGCGAGATACCCCCGCAGTCCGGCGAGCGCCGGATAGCGCTGCAGCAGGCGCTCGGCGAAGTCCAGGCCGGCACGCAGTTCGCCGGGGTAGAGCTCGGCGGAAGTCTGCAGATCGGCCTGGCGGTCGGCGCGGCTGTAGGGGTGATCGGTGGCCTTGGCATAGCGGCCGCTGATCTGCGGGCCCAAGGCCGCATTGATCGAGCCCGCAGATGCCTCGATCCGCAGATGGCCGGCCACCCGGGCCAGGGTGGCGCTCGGGTCGGCCAGCAGGTCGGCGAAATCCAGACGCAGCAGGCGCTCTCCGTAGCGATTGGCGAGTTCCCCAAACCGCTGCATCTCGGCCATCCAGCCCAGCGCGATGCGTTCGGCCTGATTGAGCTGATACAGGCGTAGCGCATCGTCGCCCAGCGCAGCATGCAGATCGGCTAACCGTGCGGCGATGAAATTCTCCGCATCAAAACGCGAGGTCGGCGACTTCAGCATCGTGCACAGGTAGCTGCGCAGGTCGATGTGCATCAGCACCGCCCGCGTCTGTTGATCGCTCCCCAGCCAGCGATTGATCAGCCCGTTGCAGCTGCTGGTGGCTTTCACCACCACTTGCTGCTGGCCGCGCGAACGCCGCTGCAGCAGCGCCAGTGCCCGGAGGAACAACCGATCCAGGGTCACAGCATCGAAGCGCGCCGTTGCAGCGGGCTGACGATGGAGGTCGGCAAGGGTCCGCAGGACCAGCGGCTCGCGAATGCTCAGCACCGCGGGCAGCGCGCCCAGCATTCGTGACA
>JAGRJL010000084.1:0-19091 GCA_020442775.1 Lysobacterales bacterium
CTGCGCAATCCCTATGTGGATCCCTTGAGCGTGCTGCAGGTGGATCTGCTGACCCGCTGGCGGCAGAGCGACCGGCAGGACGAAGGGCTGTTTGCGGCGCTGGTGTCGACCGTGACCGGAATTGCCCGCGGATTGCAGAACACCGGCTGAGCCTGCTTCGGCAGTCGCCCGCCGGTCAGCCTGGACTATTGCTGATCGGCGGGCGGCGTTTTGCGCGGCGCTTCGGCAGGGTAGTACCAGACCCGGATGATCAGACCATCGACCACCTCGTAAACCGCCAGCGAGGAAGCGCTGCGATGGCTGCCGTCAGCGTGCAGCGATCCGGCGCGCTCGCGAAAGCTGGCAAAGCGCGGCCCGTCGATCCGGTCCTCAATTTCCGAGCGCACCGTGGGCCGCTCGGCGAAATAGCCGACCATCTGGGCGCGCAGATCCTCGCGCCCCTGGGCACCCAGCTCGGTTTTGCCTTCACTCACGTAGTAGAGCTCGAAATCTTCGCTGACCAGCGCCGCCATCGCGTCAGGATCGTGCTGGTTGAAGGCCGCAAGCAAGCGCTCGGCGGTGGCCAGGGCGCTGGGTTCGGCTGCGGCAGGGCCACCTGCGATCAGCGCACCCAGCAGCGCCATCCAGACATGAGCTAGCCAGCGTTTTCGCATCGGGGAGGGATCCAGCGGCGCGGGCGCCGATCGGATCAGGGTACCACCTCGACCACGACCTCCCGGGAGGCGCTGCGCCCCTGCTCATCCACCACGCTGACGGTGTAGTTCCCAGCGCGCGGCGGCTGCCAGGCGCTGGACTGACTGGGCGTGCTGCGGCTGATGTAGTTGCCGTTGGCAAACCAGTACAGCGACGAGGCCTCGGCGTCGGCGTGTGCGCGCAAGCTGATCTGGCTTTGCCCAGGCGCGCTCAGGCGCAGGGTGTAGTGCAGGCCACGCTGAGGCGAGTCGATGCGCGGTGGGGTTCCCAGCAGGCCGCCATGAGTCGGGCAGTCAGGGTTCAGCGGCGGCTTGCGCCGCGGAATCCCGGCCTGGGCAAAGACTCGCGCCAGTTCCGATGGCCAGAACTCGAAGGTTCGATAATCCACCTGAGCAGGATCAAAGGGTTGGCAGGCGCTCAGGCCGGTGGCGCGGTCAATCGCGACGCGACGATGGATCTGACTGACCTTGATCGGTGAGACCCCCGGGATGAACCAGGTTTCACCGCGCTGCGGACAATAGGCATTGGGCAAATCGCCGCTGGCCCGGCAGATCTCCACCCGGGTCAGGTTCAGCGGCCAGCGCCGTGGTGGCTCGGCCAGGTCCACATTGCTGGCAACCAGCGCATCCACCAGATCAAAAAACAGCGGGGCCGCCGCTTCCACGCCGACCAGCGCGGGATTGCCCGATCCGTCGAAATTGCCGACCCACACCACCAGCACATAGGGTCCGACGATGCCCGCGGTCCAGGCATCGCGAAAGCCCCAGGAAGTTCCGGTCTTCCAGGCAATCGGCAGCGCCGCGCTGCGCGAGGCGGCCGGCAGGTTGGGCCGCGGATTGGTGCGCAGCATCTCGCGCACCATGAACGCCGCTTCGGCGCTGAGCAGCCGGGTGCCGGGCGCCTGGGGCTGGTCCCGCAGCCAGCGCAGCGGTCGCTGGAAGCCGTCTTGGCTCAGGCTGGCATAGAGCGACGCCAGTTCGACCATGCTGACTTCACCACCGCCGAGCACCAGCGCCAACCCGTAATGGCCTTCGCTGGCCATATCGCGGATCCCGGCATTGCGCAGGAACTGGTAGAAATTGGGTTCCTGCAGTTTGGCCGCCACGGTGACCGCCGGAATATTGCGCGAGCGCACCAGGGCCTCGGTGGCGGTGACCGGGCCGATAAAGCGGCCGTCGAAGTTCTCCGGGGTGAAGGGTCCAAAGGCGGTGGGAACGTCGCGCAGAACGGTCTCTGGGTGGAGCACTCCCTGATCAATCGCCAGCGCGTAGATGAAGGGCTTGAGGGTGGACCCTGGCGAGCGCTTGGCCAGGGCGCCGTTGACCTGGCCGGAAATCGTGGGATCGGACCAGTCAGCCGATCCGATCAGCGCTCGCACGCTCATGTCGCGGGTGTCGACCAGCAACGCGCTGGCGTTGTTGATCCCGCGCCGCGACTGGTTGCGCCGGTAGCTGGCGACGCGCTTCTCCAGCAGTTGCTGCAGCGGCAGATCCAGCGTGCTGACCAGAACCGCCTGGGTCTGATCGCGATGCTCGGCGACCAGTTGATCAACCAGATGTGGTGCGTGAAAGGGCAACCTGCCGGTGTGATTGAGCGCCAGCGGCATCGCCATGCGCGCGTCGGTGGCCGCATCCAGCGGGTGCTCCCGACGCCACTGGGCGAGCAGCAGGTCGCGTGCCTCAATCAGCGGCTGGCCCAGCGTCAGGGTCCCACCATGGGCGCGGATTCGGCGGCTGGGGTCCTGCGGCAGTACCGCCAGGGTCAGAATCTCCGCCAGCGAAAGCTGGGCCGGCTGCTTGTCGAAATAGATCAGGCTGGCAGCCGCGACGCCCTCGATATTGCCGCCGTAGGGAGCGTAGTTGAGATAGGCCTCGAGGATCTGCTGCTTGCTGAACTGCGCTTCCAGCTGCAGCGCGCGGCCGATCTGCACCAGCTTGCCGCTGGGGCTGCGGGTTTCCAGGCGCCACAGCAGTCGGGCCAGTTGCATGCTCAGAGTGGAACCACCCTGGATGTTGCCGCCAGCGACATAGCTGACCCAGGCCCCGCGCAGCAGGCTCACCGGATTGACTCCGGGATGCAGGGCGAACCAGCGATCTTCCTTGAGCTTGACCGCCTCCACCAGGCGCGCAGGGAAGGCGTCCAGCGGCGCCCAGATCCGGTAGCGCTGATCGCGCGCCAGCACCAGACGCAGCAAACGGCCCTGGTGGTCGTAGACCGCGGTGGACATCGGGGCCCAGGTGGACAGCGGCGGCAGCGGTGCTGCGGTGGCCGCCAACTTCAGCAGCAGCCAGCCGAGCGCCAGACTCAACACCGCCGCCGCCAGCAGACGCCACAGCCAGAACGCCCAGCGGATCCGGGCGCCGCGTACTCCCTCCGCGGCATCGGCCGCGGCGGTGGGCAGGCTAGGGGGCTGCACCATCGTCGCCGTCCGCAGACACCACCTTGAGCGGTTCTGCCGGACCACCTTGCGCATAGACCTCGCGGCGGTACATCGACTCGGCATAGGCCGGTGCCACGGTGAATTCCCCGACGGCGGTGGCCTTGATCCGATAGTGGTATTCGCTCACCGAGCGACCCGCGCGGGCGTAGAGGACCACCCGATCTTCGCGCACCTCCTCGTGCTGTACGGCCATCGTGGTGCCCGACTGGGCCAGGGTCGGCGCCTCGCCGCGGTTATCGCCGTCCGGATCGGCTTGACCCATGACCACCTCAAAGCCGCCGGGCAGCAGATCGACGATGGCGACATCGGCCACCGCATCGGCATCCAGCGCGCGCAGGCGCAAGCGGACCTGTAGCTCGTCGCCGACCGTGATCTGATCGATCACCTTGCCGTTTTCATCCAGGTAGTCGCGGATCAGCTCCAGCCCGCGGTACTGGGTCGCCGGCGGTGGCTGCAGGTCGTAGCCAGCCTGACTGAGGCTGAACCAGGCGGTTACATCCTCTGCCGGCACCAGCCGGATCTTCTGGATCTGGGCGTCAAAGCTGCCGCTGCGCAACAGCCCCTGAACCTGACCCAGCGCCGTCTCTGCGCTGTTTGCCTGTGCACCGCGCCCCAGCAGCTGGGGCGGTGCCGCCTCAATACCTACCGTGCCCCAGGCTTCCAGGGCCAGCACGGTCAACGCGCTGGAGAGGGTGTTGTAGCGATTGTTGGTGAGCGGCTCGACCAGTCGCCGCAGGGCGGCATTGCCCAGCTGCTCGCGCTGGTCGGGGAAGTGGTGAGCGACCAGATAGACGGTCCAGGCCGAGGCAATCGCCTCATCGTAGTAGTGCTGGTAGACCAGCCACTGGTCGGCGCGGGTCTCGCGGCGGATCCGCTGGATCGGCCCCTGGAGCAGCTGCCGTGCCGGCTTGCTCTGCTTGAGCAACTGGTAGCTGGCGGCGAGGAAGACTGCGGTAGCGTCCTCCCGATAGCCCGGACCGTTGGCCAGGGGCATGTCGCGATCCAGCTGCTCCTGCAGCGTTCCCAGCAGATTGGTGGTGGTGCGTCCCTGTCGGGTCAGCAGGTATATCGCCAGCGCGCGGGCGCGGTACTGGCTGACCGAAGTCATCGAGGCATCCTTGGCAATCTGCTGCAGGTAGCGATTGAGCGCTGCGACCAGGTCGTCAGGCACCTCGCGTCCGCGCTCGCCAGCCTCCAGCAGGTAGAGCAGGGCATAGGCGCTCAAGAAGGGATCGGTGTCCAGATTCGCGCGCCAGGTGCCGATTGCGCCGCTGCCGTTGATGCGCTCGCGCAGCGCGCCGAAGATGCCGGCCTCCGGATCGCCCTGGCTGACGCTGCCAAACTCCGGATGTTCAGCAAAGACCAATGCCGGGATGCCCTGACTCAGGATCTGCTCGGTGCAGCGATGCGGGTAGTCGCCGAGATAGGCAGCCAGCCCGTTGGCCAGCACCAGCGGTACCGCCGACGCGGCAACCTGGCGTTTGGCCAGCGGTACATGCATCTGTCGCAGCGGGCCGATTTCGGTTGCCTCGTCGCTGTACCCCACGCGGACATCCGTGCGGTAAACCAGCCCGGGGCGCAGCGACAGATCGATCTGGCGCTGTGCGTGGTACTGCTGGTGACTGGCGCGGAACACCAGCGTCGGCGCGCCCAGCTCAGCGCCAGCGCGTACCCGGAAGCGGGCAATGGACTCATCGCCGGGGGCCAGCGCAAGCGATTGCTTCGAGTCTCCCACGATGGTCAGTCCGGCGCCCAGATCGAGACCGACGTCGATCTGCATTGGCTCCTTCGGCGCCCCGCTCACCGTGTTGGCAACCCCCACGCTGACCTCAAACTCATCGCCCGGCGCCACCTGCAGCGGCGCGTTGGGTGAGAGCACGAAATCACCGCGTACCAGGGTCTCGCTCTGGGCAATCCCCACCTGCGCCGGACTGACCGCGACGGCCATCACCCGCAGCTTGCCGTTGAAGCTGTCCGGCACGGTATAGCGGAAGGTCTGTTCGCCATCGAGCTGGACCAGGCCAGACCAGTACACCGCCGGCTGGTCACCCTTGCGTTTGAAGGGATTGAGGTTCTTCGCCAGCAGTCCGTCGGCATCGCCGCCGGGTGCCGACAGGCCGGCCAGCTTGCTGAACTCCGGCAGGATCAGGTCCAGAATTTGTGCGCTGCTGACTTGCAGCATCTTCTTGGTGAAGAAGTGATCGAGCGGATCACCCAGGCGATAGCGCGCAACCTGCAGGATGCCCTCGTCAATCGCGAACACCGCAGCTCGGGCTGGCGCACTGCTGCGCAGGGTGAACTCGGCAGCTTCGCCGGGGCGGACCGTGGTCGGTGACTGCAGCCGGAGGTTGAGCTGACGCGCGCTGCGGTCGGCGGTAAAGGGCGCAATCGCGTAGGAGAGCGGGCTCATGTAGACCTCATCGGAACCCGGATCGCGGATGAACTGGACGTTGATGTAGCCGTTGCCCTCGAAGTCGGCGGGCAGGGTGATGTGCTGAATCGAGCTGGTGGTGTCGGCCTTGAACCACTGATGGGCGTAGACCCGGTCGCGTTCGATGGTGATCAATCCGGCGCCGGTATAGGGCGCACGGATCGCAACCTCGATCTCGCTGCCGGGCCTATAGTCCGCCTGCGACAGGGTAATCCCCAGTTCCGCGTTGCGATCCAGCGAGCGGGTCAGATTGGCGCTGCCGGCGACGCTGTAGGAGATGCTGTTGAGCACCGTGTCGCTGGCGTCGACGATCTGCAGCACGAAATCGCCGGGGGTGGCGGTGTCCAGGGTCAGACCGTGGGCAGTGGCGGGCAACTTCAGCGGCTGGCGACTGCGCTCGTCGCTGCGCAGCTGCGAGACATATTTGTACAGCCCGGAATCCTGTTTGGTCAGCACTGAAACGTAGCGCTTTTCGATCAGAACCGCGCTCAGCTGGTCCACTTCCAGCGGTTTTGCGTCTGGACCAATCGCAATCAGTTCGACGCTGCGGCTGCTGCCGCGCTTGACATAGCCCAGCGAGTCCACCGCCTTGATCCCGATCAGATAGGGATTGCTGGATACGAGCACCGAGGCCTGCGCGCTGACACCGCGTCCACCACCGGCCTCAAAGCTCTGGGTGAGCAGGCGCAGCTGATAGGTGGCGCTGGCGAATTGCGACAGGTCCACCGGGAATTCCACTTGTCCATCGGCGCCTGTGCGCAAGTCTTCCAGCGGCTCCTGATAACCCTCCTTGGCTCTAAGCGGGTCATAGAACTGGAAGTCCGAGTAGCCGGAGAAGGCCGGAAAAGCGGGCTGCAGTAGCAGTGATGCGCTCACCCGGCGATCCTGCGCGGGCGTGCCGAAGAGATTCTCCACATTGACCTTCGCGCGCAGCTGATCGGGCGACAGCCAACCCTCTCCGGGATCATTCAGAAACTGCGCTCGCGACTTCAGTCGGTCAGGCAGAAAATCGCGTACCTGCACGCTGGTCGAGCCCAGCAGGGTGCGCTGTTCGTTCTCGCCGATCAGATAGACGCTGGCCTCCCAATTGCCGGTCGGTGCGCTAAAGGACGGCGTGTAGCTGACCGCCTCGAATCCCTCGCGACCGAGGTTGAGCAACTGTCGCTGGGCCAGATTGCCGACCGGATCGCGCAGCTGGTACTCCAGCGGAATCCCCAGCAGCGGTCTGCTCCAGTCGCTGGCGCGCACGATCAGACCGATATGCAGGGTGTCTCCGGGCCGATACAGCCCGCGATCGGAGAACAGATAGGCCTTGAGCGCGCCCGGATCGCTGGCGTTGATCTCGCCGCCGATGTCGAAGCGCGAAAACTCCAGGTCGCGCCCGTAGGCGTTGAGCGGCAGGAAGGAGAGATCGCCGGCGCTCTCGGCGGTGATCATCACCGCCTGCTTTTCGCGCTTGAATCCCGACAGATCGGGCAAATTGACCCGTCCGTCGGCGTCGCTGCGCAGGTTCATCAGCGTATCGCCATTGCGCGCCCAGACCCGAAGCTGTGCGCCCGCGATCGGGGTGCCATTGGCGATCGACATCACAAAGACCGCACGACCGCCGCCCAGCTCCTGCTTGGCAATCAGCCCCAGGTCGGTGAGTACCACCAGTCGCGAATCGGTCGCACCGTCCCAGCCTTCGCCGTTGTAGGAGTCCATCGGACTGCGCTCGTCGTCATCGCCCGGTTCCCACTCGGCCGGGTCGTGGGGGTAAAGCCGGAGCAGGAACACGCCATGACGGTCGTTGCTGAAGTACTCGCCAAGATCAACACCCTGATATTCGGTCTTTCGCGGGTCGTCGTTGTCCAGTTCGACACGATGATGGAAGCGCTCCACCAGATCGTCGGTGTTGATGTCGTAGAACTGTGGCGTTTGATAGCGGCCATGGTTTCCCATCACCAGACGCTGCAGCTGGTCGGGTTTGACTCGCCCGATCTCCACGCTCAGGCCCGGCACATTGCGGGCGGCAACGCTGATTCGGCGTTCGCCCTTGAGCGACAGCAGCGCACCCTCGCCGACAAAGCGCAGCAGTTGCGGGTAATCGGGGACGGTCAGCACCCGCCGGTAGGGCTGACCCAGCAGGTAGCCGCCAAAAGAGCGCAATCCGCGATCCACCTCGACCAGAATCCTTCGGCCGGGCGGGGCCAGATAGCGGAACTGGTGATTTTCGGTAAAGGCTCGTTCGGTAGGCAGCGCGCTCAGCTCGACCGCTTCGGCGTCATTAAGCAATGCCTGATCCACTTGCTGCAGTGACCAGGGATAGGGGTTGCGCTTGTTCTGGTCCTCGGGATTGGTCGCCGGCAGCAGCCATGCGCGGGTGGCCTTGGTGACCTCATCATCCTTGAGCCGGTCGTTGAAATTGAGCAGCAGCAGTTGTTCCGGCTCAAAGCGCTCGTTGTCGACCACCTGCGCATTCAGTCGGTCTACCGCCACGCTGTACAGGGAGGGCAGGGAAATCGATGCGTCCAGTGCCTCGTCGAGTCCAGGGCCATCGATGCTGCTGTGGATGCCCGCGGCGACCTTCAGAGCGATGCTGCCGCCATTCTCGGGAACCTTGAGCGGTTCGCTCTGCACATAGGCTCGCAGCCGCTGCTCGTCGTAGCTGACGCTGAGCCTTGGCGCGGGCTGGGCGGTGCCGGCGCCATCAGCCATGCTCAGGCTCAGGGCCCGCTCGAAGCTGGCGACCTCGATTGGATGGCTGAAGCTCAGCTCATAGGTCCCCCGCTTGACGCTCGGATCCTGAGGGTCCTGGTAGTACTCGGCCTGACTGATGCGGGCGCTGAACTTGGCGGTGGTGAAGGTCAGTTCATCCTCGCGCAGCTTGATCCCGGGCGCCAGCGCGACCAGCGGATCAATGCTGATCTGGTAGGCCTGGCCGACCGGCCAGTCGGCGCTGGGCGAAAAGCGAATGCGGTGATCATCTACCCACAGCCACTGACCCTCTGCTGCAGGGCTCAGACTCACCCCCAGCGCAGCCTGGTCGATTCGTTCGATCGGCGCGGCCGAGCCGGAGAAACGCAGCTCCAGGCTGTCGAACTGCAGCGGCAGGTCCCGGTAGTTGGTCGGATCGGGGGCGAGCACTCTGACCGAGAGCGCCTCCGGATCGATCACCACCGGACGGTTGATCCACCAATACCACCCCGTTCCCAGCATCAGCGCCAGACCCAGTCCGCCCAGCCACCAGCGACGGCGCCGCCGCAGGTGACCGCCGAAGCGGGCCTGCCAGGGCGCCGGTTCCCAGCTGAGTCGTCCGAACAGTGCGCCAAACAGGCGCCGGATCAGGGAGATCAATCCTCGTCGCGGGGGCACGGATTGCTTCATGTTCGACCTCAGGCTTGGAATGCGTAGTTGATACGTAATGCAAGGACGGACGGCGACAGCAAATGAGAAAGCGGCTGTCCGTAGACTTCGATGGCCACAGACTACTCGCGATCTCTGGCCGATCGCCGATCAGATCTGGCATCGCGCAGGCAAAGATCGCCGATCGTTGATCCGTTCGGTAACCGCGCCCTGCTTTGGCCCCTGCCGCCAAATCGGTGCGACAATGTGGCCGCCTCCGACAGCACCGTTGCCAGAGCGGGGGAGCGCATGCCATTGTCGACCATTGAAGACTTGCGACGCGAAGACTGATGAGCGTAGGCCAGCGCACCGCGGTTCCGTTTCGGCGAAGCCTGCAGACCAAAGTCATGGCCGGCGTGTTCGCCGGGCTGGCGGCGCTGATCGGCCTGGTGCTGCTGATCTTCTACTGGCGGGGCTACGAGTTGTTGATGGCCCGGGAGCAGGCCCAGGCCACCAGTGCGACTCAGCGTTTGGGCGAGGAAGTACGCCAGCAGCTGACTCTGGCCGAGGGCGTTGCCGCCAGTCTGGCCAATCTCGGCGAGCGTCTGCCCAAGGATGAGACCCTGTGGCGCGAGTTGATTCCGCACGTTCTCGATCTGGAGCAGCGCGCTGACCTGATCGCCGGTGGTGGCCTGTGGCCGGAGCCCTTTGCCTGGTCTGAGCAAGTTGAGCGGCGCAGCTTCTTCTGGGGCCGCAACAGCGACGGCCAGCTGGAATTTTTCGACGAGTACAACGACCCGAGCGGACCCGGCTACCATCGTGAGGAGTGGTATGTGCCCGCGCGTCACCAGGCGCCCGGGCGCTGCTACTGGTCGCGCTCCTACCGCGATCCCTATACCAACGAGCCAATGGTGACCTGCACGGTGGCAATGCGCGATGGCGATCGCTTCATTGGCGTCAGCACGGTGGACCTGCGACTGGCCGGGTTACAGCACTATGTCAGTGAGCGCGGGCAAGCGCTCAGCGGCTACGCCATGGTGGTTGACCGCAACGGCGTGTTCATCACCCTGCCGCCGGCATTCGGGGGCCAGGCGCAGCTGGAGCGGTTGGGCGAGTCCATGAGCGTTGAACGTCTGGCAGCGGAAATTCCGCAGTTTGGGCCGCTCGCGCAATTCCTCAGCGCAACCGAAGCGCGTACCTCCGTGGGTCTTTCCGGAGTGGCCGAACAGATCTCGGCGGCGGCCGCCCAGATCGATCTGGCCGAGGCCGAACGGATCATTGCGCAGTTGGCGGATACGGAAACCAACCTGCCCACGGTCAGGCAACAGGTGCTCGAAAGCGATCCCTTCCTGGGAGAACCGGTGCTGGTCACGGTGCTCAGCTTTCCCGGGGTGCATTGGCAGCTGACCGTAGTGCAGCCCAGCCGACTGGTCCACGAAGCGGTGCTTTCGGTGCTCACGCCGGTGGTCTGGCCGCTGGCCCTGTCGATCGTCGTCGTGGTAGTGCTGGCGGCTGCCGTCGCCCGGCAAACCCTGGTCAAACCGATTACCAGAATGGCCGCTCAGCTGCGTGAAAGCGACGAGTCGCCGACCCCGGGTCGGGTCGAAGTGCCTGGCAGCGACGAGCTTGGGCTGCTGGCCAACACCTTCAACCTGTACGCCGAGCGGCTGGCGCAAAGCCACGAGAAGCTGCGCGCTTCGGCCGATCAGTTCCGCTCAGTGACTGCGCTGGCGCACGATGCGTTGATTCAGGTCGATGACAACGGCAGCATCATTTCGGTCAATCCTGCCGGCGAGCGCACCTTCGGTCTCAGTGCCGGGAATCTGCAGGGGCGGCCGCTGACCGAGCTGATGTCGGGCGATCCGCGCAGCGATGATCTGTCAACCAGCGTCGGTGCTACCGAAGCCCGCAAGACCCGCTCCGCCGCCCGGGTGCGGGAGATGACCGCGCGCCGCGCCAACGGAGAGAGCTTTCCGGCTGAGGTTTCGGTCAGCTACTGGCGCGGTGAAAAAGGCGGCGTCTACAACATTCAGGTACGCGACGTCACCGAGCGCCGCCGGGCCGAAGAGCAGGTGCGTCGCCTGGCCACGCACGACACGTTGACCGGACTGCCCAACCGGGTGCTGTTCCAGGACCGACTGCAGCAGGCCATCCAGCAAAGCGGCCGCACTGGGCGGATGCTGGCGCTGCTGTTCCTTGATCTGGATCACTTCAAGCTGGCCAACGACTCGCTCGGCCACGCGGTTGGCGACACCTTGCTCAAGGCGGTGGCGGAGCGGCTGCTCGCCTGCGTTGGGGCCGAGGGCAGCGTGGCCCGACTGGGAGGGGACGAGTTTGCGATCCTGCTGCCGACCCAGGTGGAGGCCAGCGAGGCCGCGGAGATGGCCAACCGGATCATCGCCGCGCTGGAACCGGCGTTCAATCTGGATGGGCACTTGCTCCAGGTAGGGGTCAGCATCGGTGTGACCCTTTGCCCCAACGACGGCCGCGATGCGGATCAGCTGCTGCGCAAGGCGGATCTGGCGATGTACGACGCCAAGGCGCAGGGACGCAATACTTACCGCTTCTTTACCGAGAGCCTGCGTACCGAACTGCTGGCCAGGTCAGCGATGCTGCAGGATCTCAAGCAGGCCGCGCTCGCCGATCAGCTGATGCTGCATTACCAGCCGATCGTTTCCACCCGCTCAGGCAGAGTGCTGGCGGTTGAGGCGCTGCTGCGCTGGCAGCATCCCCAGCGCGGATTGGTCGGGCCGGATGAATTCGTGCCGCTGGCCGAGCGCACCGGCTTGATTGTTCCCATCGGCCAGTGGGTGATTGATCGGGCGCTGGCCGAAATTGGCGTACTCAGCGGCCAGGACGGGATGCTGCGGCTGGCAATCAATCTGTCGCTGGCCCAGTTCGCCGATCCAGGGCTGGTGGACTGGCTGGCCAGCTGCTTGCGCAAGCATGGCGTCGAGCCGGAACGGCTGGAGCTGGAGCTGACCGAGACCGCTCTGCTGCATGATCTTGAGCATGGGCTGAAGACCATGGAGGAACTTCGCAGCCTTGGCGTCAGTCTGGTGATCGACGATTTTGGAATCGGCTATTCGTCGCTGGCCTATCTGAAGCGCTTCCCGGTGGAGAAGCTGAAGATCGATCGCTCGTTCATCCTCGGCGTCGCCGAAGATGCCGAGAGCGCCACGATCTGCCGGGCGGTGATCGGAATGGGTCGCAATCTGGGTCTGCTGCTGGTGGCCGAGGGCGTGGAGAACCAGGCCGATCTGGAGTTCCTCTGCGAGCAGGGTGTCGATTACGTGCAGGGCTATTACTACACGCCAGCGCTACCGGCGGGCGAACTGCGCAAATGGATGGATGCCTATTTTTGCGAGCCCCGCGAAGTGGCGGTTCCCGAGTCTGCCGATTCCTGAGTGTGTCGGCGAGCGCCACGGCGCAAGCATTGACGCCCTTTTGAGTGCCGGATGTCGCACTCTTGGGGGCTTTGTGATCAGCTACTTGCGGAGTTGCCAGCCTTTGCCTGAACGAATAATCGGTTTGCTGCAGCGTCTCCACCTTGGTCTGCAGTTCCTCCCATCCGCGGCCTGCCTGCTGCTGTGGGGGGCAGCTGCGACGGCACAGGATCTGCCTTCTCCGAATCAAGTGCTGGCGCTCCCCGATGCCACCCGCGAGCGCTTTGAGGTTGAGGTGATCAAGGCCGCTCGCAGTCCCCAGGTCCGCCTCCGCAAGCTGGTGGAGTTCATGTTCGAGGCCGAGGGGCTGGGCCTGGAATACGACAACAGCCGCAGCCGCACCGTGGCCGAAGCAATTGCCGACCGTCAGGCCAATTGCCTGTCATTCACCCTGACCTTCATGGAACTGGCCCGGCGCGCCGGCTTCCACACCCACATGATGGAAAGCGAGCAGGCGCTGGTCTGGTTCGTCGAGGATCGCACCCTGTTCCTGGCCGGTCATGTGAGTGCGCAGGTACGTCTGGGCCGGCATCGATTCGAGGTGAATTTCGATCCCAATGCACCCCTGCTGCGGCGTGACCAGCAAACCGTCTCCGACGATCGCGCGCTGGCGCATTTCTACAACAACCGCGCCGCGGAACTGATGGCCGAAGGCGACTACGCGCTCGCCCAGCGATATTTTGACCAGGCGCTCAAGCTCGATAGCGAGATGGTTTCCACGCTGAACAATCAGGGCGTGCTGCTGATGCGGCAGGGCAGCCTGAGCCAGGCCGAGGCGGTCTACCAGCATGCCCTGAGGATCGATCCTGACAGCCTTTCGGTGATGACCAACCTGATCAATCTGTATCGGCTGCGCGGGGAAAGCGCGCGTGCGGACAAGTTGGAAGAGCGGCTGGAGCAGACCCAGCGCAAGAATCCGCTGCATCACTTTGTCGTGGGCATCTATGCCGAGCAGAGCGGCAATCATTCAGAGGCCCTGACCCATTTCGAAACCGCTGCGCGGCTGGACCGGCGCGAGCCTCTGTTCGAGCTGGCACTTTCCAGAGTGCACAAGGCGCTTGGCCAGGAGTCTGAGGCCGCCAAGCATGCCCGGCGGGCAAAGCGGCTGACCGAACGCGGGCGCAACGCTATCCGCAACGTGGATCAGCGCATGAACCGGCGATAATGTCGGCTCCTTCCACTCGGACGATGCCTTGCCCTCTGCATCCATAGAGTTGACCCCGCTCGCAACGGGGCTGAACCCGGACCAGGTGCGGCAGTCGCGCCGTCGCTCTGGCGCCAACGTGCTCCCGGTTGCGCCCAGGCGGGGTCTGGCCAGGATTGCGCTCGGGGTGCTGCGCGAGCCGATGTTTCTGCTGCTGTTACTCGCTGCGGCGGTCTATCTGATGGTCGGTAGCCTGGGCGAGGGCCTGCTGCTGGCCGGATTTGCGCTGATCAGTATCGGCCTGGTTGCCTTACAGGAGCGCCGCAGCGAGCGTGCAGTGGAGGCGCTGAAGGCGCTGGGCGATCCGGTGGTCTGCGTACGTCGGGACGCTCAGCTGCAGCGCATCGATGCCGCTGAACTGGTTGTCGGTGATCTGATCCTCATCGATGAGGGCGAGCGGATTCCGGCCGATGGCTGGATCAGGGAGACCGAAGCACTGCAGGTCGACGAATCCCAGCTCACCGGCGAGAGCGTGATGGTGACCAAGCGTGCGCTGGCGAGTGGGCAGATCAGCGGAACCGAGCCTGAGCAGGAGCAGCACCAGGTGTACTCCGGCAGCCTGGTCAGCACCGGTCACGCGCTGGTACAGGTCAGTGCAGTTGGCATCGCCACCCGGACCGGTCAGATCGGCCGCTCGCTGGGAGAGATCAGGGTAGAGGCGACCCGGCTGCAGCGTGGGGTGGGGCGCATCGTGCGGCTGTTTGCCACGCTGGCGCTGATCGCCAGCGTTGGACTGTGGCTGGCCTTCGGACTGCTTCGCGGCGACTGGTTGCAGGGAACGCTGTCAGCGATAGCCCTGGCGATGGCCATGCTACCCGAAGAATTTCCCATGGCGATGGCCATCTTTTTCGCTATGGGCGCATGGCGGCTATCGCAAATCCAGGTGCTGGCGAGGCGCTCGAGCGTGGTGGAGACCCTCGGTGCCGCATCGGTACTGTGCGTGGACAAGACCGGCACGCTGACCGAGAACCAGATGCAGCTCGCCGAGTTGCGTGCTGCGCAGGTGCGCTGGCTGGCAGGCGCCAGCGAGCGTCCCGATCAGGCGGCGGTGGAGCTGCTGCAGCTGGCGCAGCGAGCCAGCCGCTCGGACGCACGGGATCCGATGGATCGTGCGTTGCTCAAGCTGCCCGGGATCACACCCTCGGACTGTTCAGCATGGCAATTGCGGCGCGAGTATCCGCTAACCTCGGCGCTGCCGGTCTATGCGCAGGCCTGGCAGGACCCGAATCAGCGCTGGCTGATCAGCGCCAAGGGTGCGCCGGAGGCAATTGCCGAACTCTGCATGCTGTCGGCTTCGGAACATGCCAGGATGATCGCAGAGGTCAATGCGATGGCCGACTCGGGCCTTCGGGTGCTGGCTCTGGCCGAGGGCGCCCCACCGCATGGCGCTCTGCCCGAGCAGGTCGGTGAGCTGCACTGGCAGCTGCGCGGGCTGTTGGGTTTCTCCGACCCATTGCGCAAAGGGGTGCCGGCCGCGCTGCGAACCGCGACCGCTGCAGGGATCACGGTCAAGATGATCACCGGGGATCATCCGCAGACCGCGCTGGCGATCGCCCGGCAGGCGGGCATCGACGCCAGCGCCGGCGTACTTGCGGGTGATCAACTGGCGCAGATGGACCAGGCGACGCTGAGGGAGCGGGTGGCCGCGGTGAACATCTACGCGCGGGTCCGGCCGGAGCAGAAGCTGCGTCTGGTGGAGGCGCTCAAGGAGCGTGGCGAGGTGGTGGCGATGACCGGCGATGGGGTCAACGATGCGCCGGCGCTGAAATCGGCCCACATTGGCATCGCGATGGGCGAGCGGGGCACGGACGTGGCCCGTGAGGCTGCGGCTATCGTATTGCTCAAGGAGGACTTCAGCCATCTGGTCGATGCGGTCCACATGGGCCGCAGGATCTTCGACAACCTGCGCAAGGTGATGGTCTACATCGCTGCCATTCACCTGCCGATCGCCGGACTGGCGCTGCTGCCGCTGCTCTTCGGACTGCCGCCGATGCTACTCCCGGCCCATGTGGTGTTGACCGAGATGCTGATTGACCCGATGTGCTCGATCGCCTTCGAGAACCAGCCCGCCGAGGCCGGGCTGATGGCGCAGCGACCGCGGCGGATGGATGAGCCGCTGATCGGGAGCAGGGAGCTGATCCTCGCGCTGTTCCAGGGGTTGGTGCTGCTGCTGGCATGTCTGGGACTGTATGCGGCGGCGCTGCAGCATGGCCACGATCAGGACCAATCCAGGGCGCTGGCCTTCGTCGCGATGACCGCCGGCAACCTGGCGATGATTCGCAGCAACTCGCAGCGCGTGGCGCTGTGGTGGGGGATGTTCAGTCGGGAACAGCGCGCCTACTGGCTGATCGCGCTGCTGGTCAGCGCGTTGCTTACAGCCGCCCTGGTGGTGCCTGCTCTGCGCGTGCTGTTCGGATTCGGAGTGCCTTCCGGCTCGATGCTGATTCTGGCGGTCGGCATCGGCCTGATCGGAGGCAGCGCGATGGAATGGGTCAAGCTTTGGCGCCGACTGCGCGGCAGGGCTGAACGCACTGCCTGATTGCCCGGTAGCGTCAGGCTGGCCGCTCCAGCGGCTCGGGATCGCTCACCTCGCTCGCCCGGTTGGGCAACTCCAGGATGCTCAGTGCCTGCTCCAGAATCGTCAGCTGCGCCTCGTTCAGGTCGACAAGCTCCTCTGCGATCCGGTTTACCCGGGCGAGACGGCCCCGTTCCATCAGCGATTTTCCCAAGTCGGTGGCATGCACCTGGACCAGGCGGCGATCTCGCCGGCTGCGCACTCTTCGGATCAGTCCATCCGCCTGCAGTGCGCCAAGGATGCGGGAGATCGCGGGCGCCGAGACCATTTCTGCTGCCGCCAGCTCGCTCACCGTCCTGGGGCCGCCGAAGGTCAGTACCGAAAGGAGCGACAAGCGCTCCGGGGTGAGTCCGGTGCGCCGATCTTCCAGTCTGGCTCGGCGCAGCAGGAGGATGGCGTGCGTGTGCAGCCGGTTGGCAATTTCGGCCGGGCGGCTGGACTGGATCCCGGTCGGCAGGGGTGGCGCGCGTCGAGGCATTGATTAACACTGTTAAATAAGTAAACTGTTAACTAAGATAGCATGGTCAACCCGGGAGAATTCCATGACTAGCAGCTTCGGCCTTGATCAGATCGCTCAGATTCACCTGTCGGTGGAGGATATTGATCGCTCGGTGGTCTTTTACCGCGACGTCCTCGGCATGCGCCTGTTGTTTCAGGTCCCGGGCCAGTCCATGGCCTTCTTCGACTGCGGCGGGGTGCGCCTGTATCTGGGCAAACCCGAGCGGGAAAGCTTTCGCTCTTCGGCGCTGATCTACTACCGGGTAGCCGATCTCGATCAGGCCTGCAGCGCGCTGAAGCAGCGTGGCGCCGAACTCGAGTCCGAACCCCATGTGGTCCATCGCACCGACGCGATGGAATTGTGGATGGCCGCACTGCGCGATCCGGACGGGCACGCGGTGATGCTGATGTGCGAACGCCAGAAGGTGCCGGCCGCTGCGAATTGATCTGCGTCTGCTGCGCTGATCGGCCGCGATTGGCTAGACTCGGGGGATCGACCAATCGAGGAGTTCGCGCGATGCGTGTACCGCTGAAGGCGCTAGCACTGGCGCTGGCTCTGGGCTGCCCGATCATGACCTGGGCGGCGTCCGCTGGCAGCTTCGATGACACCCTGAAGCAACATCTGCAGGCGATTTCTGAGCGTGATCTGGAATCGCTGCTCGCCACCGTCGGCGATGACCTGAACCTGATCTTTCCCAACGGTCAGCTGGTTCAGGGCAAGGAGAACTTCCGCAATATCCACACCGAGTGGTTTGCCGACACCCAGTGGCGGATGGAGATCTCCGAAGTCAGCCGGTCGGTGGGCGCGGATATGGCAACGGTACTGCTGAAGTATGAACTGCGCGATGTGCCCGAGCCGGGGCAGGGCAATCCGCGCAGCGCCTTTCTGGTTCTGGTTTTTGCAAAATCCGACGACGGGTGGCGACTGATCCACGATCAGAATACCCGCATCACGCCGCCGTCGAACTGACAGCCCCGGCCAGCCTCAGCCGTCCAGGGCGAACCACACTAGTGTGGTGAACCGTAAATTCCTTGAATTACTTCCGCGTCTTTTTCCCTGAATGCGGCGTTGTTCGTCGTCGCCATAGCGGTGCTATGCCTCCTCCTCTCGCCTTGCCTCAGGCAAAAATCCATCGGAACTAAGTTCAACGTATTTCCGCTTCACCACACTAGTTGGCCGGCACCACAATGACCGGCCGCTGCTGTGCATCGGCGATGGTCATGCGCAGGTCGCCGGCGCCGGTCGCCCCATAGGTTGGGCGGGACAGCACCTTCATGCTGGCGCTGTGCTGGCTGGCGATGCAGAAGGCGGCAAAACCCGATACCCCGCCAAAGGGGTGCTGGGCGTGGTAGCCGCCCACGACTGCGCCACCCTGGAAGCCGCCGCCGATCCGATCGACGAAGCTGGTGCTGAGCTCAAAGAAAAACTGACCCTCGGGGGCGCCGCCAGAGGCGCTTGCAGGGAAGCCTTCGGGCGCCACCGTGGCCACGTAATAACCCGGCGGGACCTGGATGGTGGCGACGCTGGCCTGGCTCAGCGACAGGTTGCCGGTCCCCACGAAGACCGTTTCGCTGGTCGTTGAAGTTTGTCTGGCCACGGTGACCCGCACTGGCAGAATACCGCCGGCGTCATTGCTGGGACTGCCGGTCAGGGAAAGATTCAGCAATTGGTCCTCGTTGGCCGGATTGGTCATGTTGACCCCGGCAAAGCCCACCTGGGATACATCGACCAGACCACCAAAGTTGAGACCGCCTTCCAGCCGTCGGGTACCCGGATCATCGAGCAGCAGCTCAACCCCGAAGATTCCTGGGGTCAGTCCCGCACCAGGCCCATCCGTGACCAGCGAGACGAAGTAGCCGGCCGGACAGCTGGGGTTGGGCGGATTGGGAGTGGGCAGCACGACGCCATTGGCGAAGGGCTCATCCATGGCGCCGCCCGGCACCGTGGTCGGCGCGCGATTGCCATCCAGGAAGCCGGCGCCTGAGCCGGTCGGGTCCAGCCAGTCGCGCAGACGATTGCTGGGGCTGCCATTGCCGTTCCAGGACAGCGATATGCGGCCATAGTAATCCGCGTCGTTGTTGCCGCAGGCGGCAAATCCGCCGCGCAGTTGGCCAATGATGTGGCGGTTCTGATTGAACAGCGCCGAGCCTGAAGAGCCGCCCTCAGTGGTGCCGTTGCTCCAGAAAGGGACCCGCCAGAAGCCGCTGCCGGAGCCGGCAGCACCCAGATAGGCCGACGGTGTGATCGTCGCGGTGACGTCGGAGATGCGCTTGGCGTGACCCTGTGGATGGTGGATTCCTACGGCGTAGGTGGGGGCGGAACCGCGGATGTCCCAGCCGCTCCAGTAGGGGTTGGAGGCGGTAGGCACCGCGCTGTCCAGCCGCAGCAGGGTGAAATCGGTGGTGGTGTTGGTGGCCAGCAGTTGCGCGCCCGATTGAGAATGGGTGGCAATCGATCGATCCAGCGGGGTGCCGCTGGA